>NZ_JBJGYX010000044.1:0-38543 GCF_054050195.1 Geodermatophilus sp. SYSU D00710 | reverse complement strand
CCCCCCCCCCCCCCCGCCCCCCCCCCCCCCCCCCCCCCCCCCCCCCCCCCCCCCCCCCCCCCCCCCCCCCCCCCCCCCCCCCCCCCCCCCCCCCCCCCCCCCGCCCACACACCCCCCCCCCCCCCCCGTCCCGGGCGAGGTCAACGGTGGCCCGGTCAGCGGTGGCCCGGTCAGATGCGGGTCGACCAGGTCGACAGCCCGCCCGCGCGGCGGAAGCCCAGTGCCTCGTTGACCGCGACCATCGGCCGGTTGGCGTCGGAGTTGTAGGTGCTGATGCGCCGGACGGCCGGCAGGGTCACGGCGAGCTCGCGCAGCACCGCGATCTTCACGCGGGCGCCCAGGCGGTGCCCGCGGTGCTCGCGCAGCACCAGCGTGCCGCTCTGGCTGGCGCGCTCGGGCTGCGCCAGCGGCACGTGCAGGTCGGTGAAGGCGACCAGCCGGCCGTCCCGCACCGCGCCGGCCGACAGCACGGTGCGGTCGCGGGCGCGGTCGACCGCCTCCTGCTCGCGCACCCGGGCGCCGTCCCACTCCTCCTCGGTGACCGGCACGTCCCCGCTCGGCGCGTCGGTCGACATCCGCTGGCTGAGCAGCGCCCGGTCCGCCAGGAGGGCGTCGGGCGTGCGGTCCCGCCAGGTGACCACCTCGTAGTCCGCGCTCGCCGCGACCGCCTCGGCCTCCAGCGCCGCCAGCCGCTCCTCGGCCACGGGGAGCAGCAGGTCGCGGCGGGTCTCCTGCAGGTCGCAACTCCACCTGCGGGCCAGGGCGAAGGCGCGACCGGGCGTGTCCGGCCCCGGCTCGTCGACCTCGCTCACCAGGGACGAGCGGCCGGCCGCCGCGGCCAGCCGCGCGCCCTCCGCCAGCAGCGCGCCACCGATGCCGCGGCGACGGGAGGCGGGGTGCACGGCCACGTCGAGGAAGGCGACGGTGGTGTTGTCCCGCACCGGCAGCAGCACGCGCAGCGCGCCCACGACGGCGCCGTCGACGACCGCGGCCCGGTGGGTGCCCGTCCGCGAGCCGCCGGGGGTGGTCAGCTGCCGGCCCAGGGCGACGTGGTCGCTCGCCGGCCGCGGCGCCTCGTCGGGACGGGCGTCGCGCTCGCTCGCCGCCCACACCGCGCACCAGGCGGCGAACCGCGCGTCGTCCGGACCGGTCTCCACGATCTCCACCCGTGTGTTGTAACCGGGCGGGCAACCGCGTTTCCGGCGGCGGGACGACGGCTCAGGCGGGCCAGGTGCCGGCGAAGTGGTGCACGGGGCCGGCGCCGGAGCCGATGCCCAGCGACCGCCCGCCCTCCAGCGCCCGCTGCAGGTAGTCGCGCGCCTGCTCGACCGCCGGCTCCCACCGCGCCGGGCCGCCGACGCCCCGGGCCACCAGCGCGGTGATCGCCGAGGACAGCGTGCAGCCGGTGCCGTGCGTCGCGGTGGTGTCGATCCGCGGCCGCCGGGTGAGGACGACGCCGTCGGCGGTGGCCAGCACGTCGACACTGTCGACGCCGCCGAGGTGACCGCCCTTGAGCAGCACCGCGCCGGGACCGAGCTCGAGCAGCGCCTCGGCCTGGCCGGGCAGCTCGTCGACCGACCGGGCGGGCGGCACGTCGAGCAGGGCGGCGGCCTCGGGCACGTTCGGCGTCACCAGGTCGGCCACCGGCAGCAGCACCTCGCGCACGGCGGTGACCGCGTCGTCGTCGACCAGGCGGTCGCCGCTGGTCGCCACCATGACCGGGTCGACGACGACCGGTCCGGCCGCCCGCCCGGCCAGCGCGGCCGCGACCTCGCGGACGACGTCGGCGGTGCCGAGCATCCCGGTCTTGGCCGCGTGCACGGTCACGTCGTCGAGGAGGGTGGCGATCTGCTCGCCCACGAACGCCGCCGGGACCGGGTGCACGCCGGTGACGCCGCGGGTGTTCTGCGCGGTGAGTGCGGTCAGCACGGCGGTGCCGTAGGCGCCCAGCGCGCTGAAGGTCTTGAGGTCGGCCTGGACCCCGGCCCCGCCGCTGGGGTCGCTGCCGGCCACGGTCAGCGCCACGGGCGTCACCGGCGCGCCTCCCGCAGCGTCCGGGCCGCGGCGGCGGGGTGGTCGGCGGCGCACACCGCCGAGACGACGCAGATCCCGTCGACCCCGGTGACCAGCGCAGCCCGGTCGGAGGAGATCCCGCCGATCGCGACCGACCGCAGCCCGGCGGCCGCCGCCTTCGCCGCCAGTGCCGCCACCCCCTCGGGCCCGAGCCCGGTCCCGGCGTCGGGCTTGGTGGGCGTGGCCCACACCGGCCCGATGCCCACGACGTCGACCGTGCCCGGCGGCAGCGCCAGCGCAGTGGCCAGGTCGTCCTCGGAGCCCACCGAGAGGCCGAGCAGCCGGTCGGGGCCGATCAGCGCGCGGACCCCGTCCGCCGGCAGGTCGTCCTGGCCGACGTGCACGCCGTCGGCGCCGGCCAGCAGGGCGACGTCGACGGCGTCGTTGACGAACAGCGCGACGCCCGCGGGGAGCACCTCCCGGACCGCGAGGGTGAGCTGGAGGAGCTCGCGCCGCGACGCCGTCTTGTCCCGTACCTGCACCGCGGTCACCCCACCGGCCACCGCCGCGCGGACGACGTCGGGCACCCCGCGGGACCCGGCCAGCGCGGTGTCGGTGACCAGGTAGAGCGCCGGGTCGAACGCGGGCCTCACCCGCTCACCTGCGCCGGGCCGAGGTCGGTGACCGCGTCGAGCGCGTCGAGCCACAGCGGCGCGAAGGTGCCCGGGCCGGCGGCGCGGGCGGCCGCGGCCTCGGCGGCCAGCGCGACGTGCGCGTGCGCGGCCACCGCGCCGGTGAGCGGGTCGTCGGCCACGGCGGTGTAGGCCGCGACCAGGGCCCCGAGCGCGCAGCCGGCGCCGGTGGTGCGGGTCAGCAGGGCCGAGCCGCCGCCGATCCGCACGGTGCGGGACCCGTCCGTCACGACGTCGACCTCGCCGCTGACGGCGACCACGCCGCCGGTGCGCCCGGCGAGCGCGACCGCGGCGTCGAGCGCGTCGTCGACCTTGGCGGTGGAGTCGACCCCGCGGCCACCCTCCCCCGCCCCGGCGAGCGCCATGACCTCGCTCGCGTTGCCGCGGACGACCGCCGGCCGCGACTCCAGCAGCTCGCCGGCGAGCTCGGTGCGGAACGCCAGCCCGCCGACGGCGACCGGGTCGAGCACCCACGGCGTGCCGGCGCCCGCGGCCGAGCGGGCGGCCAGCCGCATCGCCTCGGCGGTGCGCCGGTTGACGGTGCCGACGTTGACCAGCACGGCCGAGGCGACGGCGGCGAAGCCCTCGGCCTCGGCCGGTTCGTCGACCATCGCCGGTGCCGCCCCGACGGCGAGCAGCGCGTTGGCGGTCAGCGTCTGCACGACCGTGTTGGTCAGGCAGTGCACGAGCGGAGCGGCGCCGGGCAGCGCCGAACGGACAGCAGTGAGCGATGCGGCATCCACGCCGTGACATCCCTTCGCCAGCATGACCTGGACAGGTTCGACGGGTGTGCTCTCAGTCCGCCGGACGGCGGACACCCCGTGTCACTGGTCGGCGACGGTACCCCAGGTCGGGCGGTCAGGCCGCCGTGCCCCAGGCGGCGTCGAAGAAGCCCAGCTCCAGCTCCATCGCCCGCCGGTGGGCCCGCCGCACGGCCGGGGTGTCGGCGGCCAGGCGGTCCAGCAGTGCCTCCAGCGTCGCGGCCAGCTCGGCGAAGCCGGGGTC
This sequence comes from Geodermatophilus sp. SYSU D00710, assembly GCF_054050195.1. Taxonomy (NCBI): domain Bacteria; kingdom Bacillati; phylum Actinomycetota; class Actinomycetes; order Geodermatophilales; family Geodermatophilaceae; genus Geodermatophilus; species Geodermatophilus sp. SYSU D00710. The sequence goes on along the minus strand of NZ_JBJGYX010000044.1, from coordinate 34,833 downwards.
GGCGTAGGTGTCCACCCACTCGCGGTAGGGCCCGGTCGCCGTGCCGGCCAGCGACTGCCCGAGGTGCGCGTAGAGCCGCATGCACGGCGTCATGGCCGCGCAGACCTCCCCGACGTCGCCGAGCGCCGCGGTGGCCAGCAGGAAGTCCGTGTAGGCGAGCGTGGCCGGCGCCGGCTCGACGGCGGACAGGTCGATGCCCCACCGGGCGGCGTAGCCGTCGTGCAGCCGCAGCTCCTCGCGGACGCCGGCCAGCAGGTCGGCGAAGGCCGCCAGCGTCGCGCGGTCGCGGCTGTGCGCCACCCCGAGCGCGTAGGCGCGGGCGAAGGCCTCGAGGAAGAACGCGTCCTGGGCGACGTAGCCGGCGAAGCGCTCGCGGGGCAGCGTGCCGTCGGCGGTGCCGGTGACGAACGGGTGGCGCAGCGCGGCCGCGGCCAGGTCGGCGCTCCCGGCCCACAGCCGGGCGGCGAGGGTCACCGGGCCATCCCCCAGAACGCCGCCTCCGCGGCGGCGACCTCGAGGAACACCGCCTCGTCCGGTGGGCCGGCGGCGTCGGCCGCCGTCTCCAGCCCGGCGACGTAGGACGCGAACCCGGGCACGGTCCAGTGCTCGACGAACTCGCGGTAGGGCTCGGCGCCCGGCCGCGCCGAGGACCAGGCGTCGAGGTAGGCCCGCTCCACGGCCCACAGGGCGGTCAGCGCGGTGCCGACGTCGGCGGCGTCGAGCCGGTAGAGCAGGTCGCCGTAGGCGATGGTCTCCGGCAGCCGCGGCGCGGCGAGGTCCAGGCCGCGGCCGTCGGCGACCCGGGCGAACCAGTCCAGCTCCTCCACCAGCGCGACGCACCCGCCGGCCAGCACCCCCTGCGCCGGGCGCGGGGCACGGGCCAGCAGCCGGGCCTGGAAGCGCAGCAGGTCGGCGAGGAAGTGCGCGTCCTGCACCAGCCAGGTGTCGAACGCGGCCGGGGGCAGCGTGCCGTCGCGGACGGCGTCGAGGAAGGGATGGCGGGTGGCTCGGCCCCACGCGCCGGCGTGGCGGGCGAGCAGGTCGGCGACCGGCACGGCCGCCGACCCTACGGGGTGGCTAGGGTGACGCCGCCATGTGCGGGAGCTCGGGTCGACCGGGCTGAGAGGGCGGCTGGACGCGCCGCCGACCGCTGGAACCTGACCGGGTAATGCCGGCGTAGGGAGCGACCATGAGCACGTCCGGCACCGTCCGCGCGGCCGACGCCCCCCTCACCCTCGACGGCCCGCCGCCGCGCACCCTCGGCCTGGCCGACTCGCTGGGCCTGTGGGCCAACCTCGGCGTCAGCCTGCTGCTGCCGGTGGCGGCGGTGTTCGTCGTCCTGCCGGGGCGCCCGCTCGGGGTCACGGTCGCCGCGATCGTCGTCGGCGCGGTCGTCGGCGCGGCGCTGCTCGGCGCGGTCGCCGCGGCCGGGGCGCGGGAGGGCGTGCCGGGGATGGTGCTGCTGCGTGGGCTGCTCGGCCGCCGCACGTCCTGGCTGCCCACGGCGTTCAACCTCGTCCAGTGCGTGGGCTGGGCGACCTTCGAGATCGTGGTCATCGCCGAGGCCGCGGCCCGGGTGCTCGACGCGCCGCGCTGGCCGTTCGTCGTCGCCGCCGGCGTGCTGGCCACCGCGATGGCGCTGCGCCCGCTCGGCGTCGTCCGGGTGCTGGCGCGGTACGCGGTGTGGGCGGCGCTGGCCGCCGTCGGCTACCTGTTCGTGCAGGTGCTGGCCGAGCCGCTGCCGCCGGTCGAGGGCGGTGGGGCCACGTCGTTCTGGACGGCGGTCGACATCGTCATCGCCCTGCCGGTCTCCTGGCTGCCGCTGGCCGCCGACTACACCCGGCACGTGCGCGGTGCACGGGCCGCCGGCGTCGGGGCGGCGGTCGGCTACGGCCTGGCCACCGTGGTGATGTTCGTGCTCGGCGTGCTGGCCCTGGCCGCGTACGGCAGCGCCGGGTTCGACGTCATCGACGCGCTGCTGGCGGTGCCGCTGGGGGCGGTGGCGGTGCTCGTGCTGGTCGCCGTGGAGCTCGACGAGGCCTTCGCCAACCTGTACTCGACCGCGGTGTCGGCCCAGAACGTCGTCGCCCGCGCCGACCGGCGGGTGCTCGCCGCCGCCGTCGGCACCGTGGCCACCCTGCTGGCGCTCGGCCTCGACGTCGCCGCCTACGAGCCGTTCCTCTTCCTCATCGGCGCGGTGTTCGTGCCGCTGGCCGGGGTGCTCATCACGGCGTACTGGCTCACCCCGCGCGGGCGCTGGGACACCTCCGACACCGCCCCGGCCCGGCCGCGCTACCTGCTGCCGTGGGCCGCCGGGTTCGTCGCCCACCAGCTCACGCTGCCCACGTACTTCCCCGGCCCGGGCGCGGGCTGGACGGCGTGGTGGACCGCCCGGCAGGCCGACCTGGGCATCGACCCGGGCAACGGCTGGTCGGCGTCGCTGGTCGGGCTGGCGGTCGCCGCCGTCCTGACCCTGCCGGTCGTGGTGGCCGGCCGCCGCCGCCGGCCCGCCGGGGTGTGACGCTGCTCGCACCCGTGTTTGCCGGTGCCCGCCGTGAGCCATACGCAGGTGTTGGCCATCGACGCCCAGCAGTGGGCGGGACGCGCGAGGTGCAGAGCGGTGAGACGAGGACCAGCCGTGCCCGGCTGGCCGTCGGCGTCACCGCCGCCCGCCTGGGACGGCCTGTCCTGGCGGCTCTCCGACGTCGCCGAGCTCCCGCGGATGCGTGACGAGCTGCGCCGGGCGGACAAGGTGACCGGCCCGGGTGACGTGCGCGACCGGCTGCTGCTCGTCCTCGACGAGATGGCCTCGAACGCGCTGCGCCACGGCGGCGGGCAGGTGGAGGCGGCGGTCCGCCGCACAGGGGAGGACTTCCTCGTGGCCGTCTCCGACGGTGACACCGGCACCCCGCCCACGCCCGCCGTCGACCGCGACCCCGGCCAGGGCGGCCTGGGCCTGTACCTGATCGCCGAGCTGTCCGCGGCGCACGGCTGGTTCGTCGAGGGCGACGCCAAGACCGTCTGGGCGGTCCTGCCCATGCACTGAGCGCCCTGGCGCTCAGTCTTGGGAGTGCAGGCGGATGGCCACGAGGGCGACGTCGTCCTGGAGGCCCTCGGGCTGCAACCGGGTGACCAGCGCGTCGCACAGCCGCTCCAGCGGCAGGTCGGCGAGCTGGGCCAGCGCCGTGGACAGCCGGTCGATGCCCTCGTCGAGCAGCAGGTCGCGGCCCTCGACCAGGCCGTCGGTGTAGAGCAGCAGCGTCGAGCCGCGGCGGACCTCCACCTGCCGGGACGTGCGGTGCGCGCCCGGGTCGACGCCGAGCATCAGCTGGCCGCGGTCCCCGCCGAGCCGGCGCACCTGGCGGTCGGGCGTGAGCAGCAGCGGCACCGGGTGGCCGGCGTTCGACCAGCGCAGCGTCGTCGTCCCCGCCGCGCGCTGCTCCGGGGTCTGCTCCACCCGCGCGACCACCGCGGTGGCCATCGTGTGCAGCCCCAGCGCGTCGATGGCGGCGTCGAGCTCGGCCAGGACGGCGTCGGGCGGGGTGTCCCCGCGGTGGGCGACGCCGCGCAGCATCCCGCGCAGCTGCCCCATCGCCGCGGCGGCCTCGGTGTCGTGGCCGACGACGTCGCCGATGACCAGCACCGTCGCGCCGTCGGGCTGGAGGAACGCGTCGTACCAGTCCCCGCCGACCTGGGCGACCTGCACGGCCGGCTGGTAGCGGACGACGATCTCGGCGTCGTCGGGCTGGGGCGGCGCGGTGAGCAGGCTGCGCTGCAGCGCCTCGGCCAGCCGTCGCTGCTGGTCGTAGAGGCGGGCGTTGTCCAGCGCGAGCGCCACGCGGTCGGCCACCTCGCGCGCGGCGGCGACGTCCTCCGCGGTGGCGGCCGGCCGGTCCGCGCCGCGGTAGACGGTCAGGGCACCGAGCGTGCGGCCGCGGGCGAGCAGCGGCAGCGCCATCCCGGTGCGGGGCGCCAGGGCGTCGAAGTGGTCGCGCACCTCGCCCTCGGGCAGGGTCGGCCGCACGACGGCCGGGACGTCGGAGACGCTCAGCAACCGGCCGGACTCCAGGGCCCGCAGCACCGGCGCGTCGGGCGCGATGGAGGCCAGCCGCAGCCCGGCGTAGGCGGCGGCCACCGGCCGCATCGCGGGGTCGGCGTGCCAGCTCGCGACGTCCTGCATCCGGCCGTCGCTGCCGCCGGCGAGGGTGAGGATCGTCCAGTCGCCGAGGACGGGGACGACGGCCTCGGCCACCCGCTGCAGCGCCCCCCGCTCCGCCGACGCCGAGCCGAGCGACGTGGACATCAGCGCGCTGACCTCGGCGACGAGGGTGAGCCGGGCGGCGCTGGCCCGCGCCCGCTCCTCCGCGCCCCGGCGCTCGGTGACGTCGAGGAAGTACACCGACAGACCGTCGGGGCCGGGCCAGGCCCGGACCTCGTACCAGGCGTCCAGCGGCGGCGGGTGGTAGGCGTCGAAGACCCGTTCCTGGCCGAGCTCCATCGCCGCGCGGTAGTTCTCCTCGAAGTCGCTGCCGACGGCGGCCGGGAACAGTTCCCAGATGTCGCCGCCGATCAGCTCGTCGCGGCTGCGGTGCAGCACGCGCTCGGCCTCGGCGTTGACGTAGGTGAACCGCCACGAGCGGTCGAGGGCGAAGAAGGCCGAGCGCATCGTCTCGAGCACCCGCGAGACGCGGGCGTCGCCCTCCCGCGGCCGGGTCGTGTCGAGGGCGGCGCCCAGCAGCCGCACGACCCGGCCGCGGGAGTCGGCCAGCGCGCGGCCGCGGCCCTGCACCCAGCGGATGTCGCCCGAGGGCAGCACCACCCGGAACTCGGCCTCGTAGGTGCCGCACGTGTCGACCGCCTCCTGCAGCGCCTGCAGGGTCCGGTCGCGGTCGTCGGGGTGCAGCCGCGCGGCGAAGGCGTCCAGCGTCTCGTCGAAGTCCTCGTCCCGGTAGCCGAAGAGCACGAGCAGCTGCTCGTCCCAGGTCAGCCGGCCGGTCCGCAGGTCCCAGTCGAAGCTGCCGATCCCCGCGGCCTCGATGGCCAGCTCGAAGCGGAGCCGGCTGGCCTCGGCGTCGCCGGGGAGGAGGGACAGCGGCCGGGGCGCCTCACCCGGCGACCCCGGACGCTGCTCGGGGACGGTCACGGGGCGGAGGAGGTCCATTCGTGCGGGGGAGAGCGGCGGTCCGCCGTCCTTTCTCCCATGCCGGGACGGGGGAGGACAACCGGTGTGCCGGAGTCGACACCCGGAGGGCGACCGCCCGGCCGGGGCCCCGGCGGTCCCGGGACGCCGGACGGGCGCCCCCGGGGAGCCGGCCGGCGGGCTGCCGGTCCGGCGCTCCGGGAGCGCCCGTCGAGGCCGTCGCTCCCCGGGCTCCCGGGACGGCGTCCGGCGGTCCTCCCCGTCGCGGCGCCGGGCCGGTGACCGCGTCCCGGTCCGGCGGGCGTCTCCCCGGGCGGCCGTCGGGGCCGCACCGGCCCACGGGCGCCGTCCTGGCCAGGTCGTGCCGGTCAGAGACCCGGAGGACGACGGGGCGGGTCGTCCTGCGCCGGGCACCGGCAGGGGCCTGGGTCCTCGTCCGCGGGGGAGACCGCCGGCGCGCCGTCCCGCGTCGCGTCCGGGCCTCCCGGGAGGGTCCGCGCGCTGCACCCAGGGGGTCAGCCGGCGGGAGGTCGAGGCCGGATCGTCGTGCGGTGGGGTCTGCCGGCGGCACGGGTGCCGCGGGAGGTCAGGGGCGGCCGCGAGGGCCGGGAGGGGAGCTGCTCGCGGAGCGGGCCGGCGGTCCGGCCACCCGCGGGGGAAGGGGGTGGCCGGGCCCGTCGAGCACGTCGACGAGGGGAGCGGACGCGCGACGTCCTGGGAGGAGGAGGCGCGAGGGGGTCAGTCGGGATCCGGTGGTGGCCGGGGCGAGCCCCGGGCCCGGTGCAGTGCCGGGTCGCCCCGGGTGCGCACCGCGCCGCCGCCCGGCACCGGCGGGTCGGGTGCCCGCGCCGCGGGCCGGCCGGGTGCCGGCCGGGCGGGCCAGCCCGCCGGGGCCAGGGCCGGGACCAGGGCCGGGAGCACGGCCCGCGCGGTGGCGGCGCGCGGCGCCGGGACCGGCCGGGCGGCGCCGGCCGACCGGGACGCCGCGGGCCCGGTCGTCGGGGTGCTGGGCAGCTCGGTGAGCACCACCGGGCCGTCGGCGGCGGGGGCCGGGCGCCGCGGGGCACCCCAGGCCAGGTGCGCGCCGTCGGGACCGGCGCCCCACAGGGCCAGCCGGCGGACCAGCCCCGGACCCGCGGGCGGGACGGCGACCGGTGGGGTCGGCCACGCGGCGTACGTGCCGTCGGGGCCGGCGCCCCACAGGGCCAGGCGCCGGACGGTGGCCCGGATCCGGGTCCGCAGCCGGGAGCCGGGAGCGGGACGTGCCGCTGCGGGTGCGGGCGCCGGGAGCGCCGCGGGGGACGTCTCGGCGACCCGGGGGCGGGGGCGCGGCGCCGGGACGGGGCGGGCCGTCGGCAGCGGGCGCAGCGCCCGCCGTGCGACCGGGTGCCGCGTGACGGCGGCCCGGGCCGGACGACGACGCCGCGGCGGCACGTCGGCCCGCTCCAGCAGGTCGAGGAGGCCGGCCAGCGGCCGGCCGTCCGGCAGCACGGCCGGGGCCGGGGTCCGCGACACGGCCGGGGCCGGAGCCGGGGCCGGGGTCCGCGACACGGCCGGCGACACGGGCGGCAGCGGGGCCCACCACAGCACCGCTGCCCGGTCGATCGCCATGCCGGCCTCCTCGGGGGTCTGTGTCCGCGGCCGGGGAAGGTGCCGCGGACAGGGAGAACCGTAGGGAGCGCAGGCCTCGCGGCCGGCCGCCCGGGACACGTCCTGGAGTGCCCGTGACGGAACCGTTGTGCGGCTCTGACCTGCGGGTCGGTGACCCCGCGCTGCCGGCGATCACTTGTCGACAGGTCGGTGGCTCCCCAGCGTGGAAGCGCCCGCCGCGGTCTCCGGTCGTCCCGCGACACGCCCCGGCGCGCCCGGCGTGTCGGGCCCGGGCGCGCGGCCGGCGCACGGTCCGGGGCGCGACGCCGGTCAGCCGACCCGGGTGCTGATCGCCGCGGCGAACCGGTCGGCTGCGCCGGCGTCGGTGGTGAGGAACAGGCTCGGCTCGGTGAGCTCCACCTCGATCACCTGGGGCCCGTCCGCGCCGGGCACCAGGTCCACGCGCGCGTAGAGCGGCGTCCGCCCCGTCCGCTCCACTACCCACGCCAGCACCCGGTCGCCGACCGCCCGCTGGGCCGGCGTCGCGGTGCGGGCGGTGATCTCCTCCTCGGCGTACAGGCCCTCGCCCAGCGCCTCGCCGGCGAGCAGCGCTCCCTTGCCGAACGCGTGGCTGTGGGCGCCGTCGACGTAGACCAGGCCGGTCTCCCCCTCGGCGTCGAGCCGGTCGAGGTAGGGCTGCACCATCACCGCCCGGCCGCCGGCCAGGATCCGCGCGGCGAGGGCCCCGGCGCCGTCGCGGTCGGCCGGTGCGAAGCGGACGGTGTCCCGCGCGCCGGCCGAGACGACTGGCTTGACCACCACGTCGCCGGGCCAGCGCGCCAGCGCGGCGGCGGCGTCCTCCGGCGCCTCGACCCACGCCGTGGGCACCACGGGCACCCCGGTGGCGGCCAGCTCGCGCAGGTAGCGCTTGTCGGTGTTCCAGGCCAGGACGTCGGCCGGGTTGGCCAGCAGCGTGGCGGCCTCCACCCGGTGCGCCCAGGCGAGGAACTCCGCGCGCCGCGGCGCGTAGTCCCAGGTCGACCGGACGACGACGGCGGCCGCGGCGCCCCAGTCGACGCCGCCGTCGGCCCAGTCGGCGGGAGCGGCGGACAGCCCCGCGGCGGCCAGGGCGGCGAGCAGCAGCGGCTCGTCCTCGTCCCGGCCCGCGGCGGCGGCACAGCTGGCGAGGAGCACGTCGGGCACGGCTCGATCCTGCCCGACGGGGTCTGCTGGGATGTCCGGGTGGCTGCCCCCCGCCCCCTGGTGATCGACACCGATCCCGGCATCGACGACGCCGTCGCGATCCTGCTGGCCCTCGCCAGCCCCGAGGTGGACCTGCGCCTGGTGACGACGACGCACGGCAACGTCGAGGTGGCGCAGACCACCGACAACGCGCTGCGCGTGCTGCACCTGGCCGGCCGGTCCGACGTCCCGGTCGCCGCCGGCGCGGCCGAGTCGCTGGTCTACCCGCAGCCGGAGCGGGCCGGGCACGTGCACGGGACGGCCGGTCTCGGCGGGGTGCAGCTGCCGCCGTCGCCGGCCGCCGTCGACCCGCGGCCGGCCGTCGTCGCGCTCGCCGAGCTGCTGCTGGGCAGCCAGGAGCCGGTGACCGTCGCGGCGATCGGTCCGTGGACCAACATCGCGCTGCTGCTGGCCACCTACCCGGAGGCCGCGGCGCGGATCGACCGGCTGGTCCTCATGGGGGGCTCGGCCGCCCGCGGCGGCAACGTGACCGCCGCCGCCGAGTTCAACGTGTGGGCCGATCCCGAGGCCGCCGCGCGCGTGCTCGGCTCGACGGTGCCCACCGTCCTCGTCGGGCTCGACGTCACCGTGCCCACCGTGCTGGGCGAGGACGGCATCGCGCGGTTCGCCGCGGCCGGGCCGGTGGGCGCGGCGGCGGCGGCGATCCTGCAGCAGTACCTGGACAACGCCCGCAGCTCGTACGGCACGGCCGGCGTCGTCGTCCACGACGCCCTGGCCCTCACCGAGGCGATCGTCCCCGGCACGCTGGGCACCGTCCGCCGCGACGTCGTCGTGGACACCACCCGGGGCGCCGGGCGCGGGCAGACGCTGGTCGACCGCCGCTCGGTGTCGGACTCCCCCACCGCGGTTCACGTCGCCGAGACCGTCGACAGCGCCGCCGCCGTGGAGTTCCTCGTCGGCCGGCTGGCCGACCTGGCCGCCCGGGCCGGCTGAGCGCAGGGGTCAGTCGGGGGGCCGGGTCGAGGCGACGATGCCCGCGGCGATGTCGCGGAGCTTGCGGTTGTAGCGCTGCGAGGCGGCCCGCAGGATGTCGAAGGCGCCGTCGGCGTCCACCCCCCGCTGCGCCATGAGCACGCCCTTGGCCTGCTCGATGACCGCGCGCGACTGCATCGCCAGCTCCATGTTGCGGGCCCGGTCACCGAGCTCGGCGTGCGCGTCGGCGTTCGCGACGGCGACCGCCACGGCCTCGGCCACCTCGCGGGCCGCCTCGGCCGAGGCCTCGGAGGAGAAGGCGCCGGGCCGCGTGGAGTAGATGTTCAGCGCGCCGATCGCGGTCCCCTGGTAGGGCAGCGGCGTCGACAGCGAGCTGAGGACCCCGACCTCCACCACCCGCGGCGTGTAGTCGGGCCAGCGGGTCTCGGTGCGCATGTCGTCGATCCGCAGCTGGACCCCGCCCCGGCCGGCGTCCAGGCAGGGCCCGTAGCCGCGCTCGTACTGCATCTCGTCGGCGGCCAGCGCCATGTCGCCGTGGTGTGCCGCGGTCGTCGGGGTGTCCCCCCGGACCAGCGTGATCGACGTCGCCTCGGCACCGGGCACGTGCTCGGCCGCCAGCCGGGTCACCTCCCCGAGGACGTCCGACAGCTCCCGGTCGACCAGCTGCAGCCGGCTCAGCGCACGCCAGAGGTCCTCCACGGGCCCATCCTGCCGGGGCACGGCACCACCCCGGGGCAGGGAAAGCGCCCGGATCGGTTCCTGAACCGGGGGCCGCCGGTGCAGCCCACGACGGTTTCGGCCAGGATGGACGCCGGTGAGGGCGCCACGGAACAGGACTCGAGGGGTGACGATGGGCCAGGAGGCGTGGCCGCTGATACCGGTGCCCTCGGTCGCAGGCGACGTCTGGCACTGGCAGCTGGAGGCCATGCACGTGGTGTCCCGCGTGCGGGCCGACCTGCGGGCCCGCATCGCCCACCCGTCGGTCAGCTCGTCGTCGACCGAGGACGCCCGCGACGGCCTGCTGCTGGTGTTCGAGGAACTGGCCTCCAACGCGCTGCGCCACGGCGGCGGCGACGTCCGCGCCCTGGTGGTGGCCAGCCCCTCCGGCTGGCTGCTCGACCTCAGCGACGAGGCGCCCGACCGCCCGCCGGTGCCGGCCGTCGACCGCGACCCCTCCCTGGGCGGGATGGGGCTGCACCTGGTGGCGCAGCTGTCGGTCGACTACGGCTGGGAGCGCCGGCCGGGCCGCAAGCACGTCTGGTCGCGGCTGCCCTCCGGGCTGGCCCCGCTCGAGGGCATCGGCGACCGGGTCCCCGAGCCGCGCAGCCCGCAGTTCCCGCGCGACTGACCCCTCAGGCTGAGTCGGCCACCGCCGCGCCCTCGTGCTCGGCGCGGGCGCAGTGCGCGCAGCAGTAGAACTGGCCCTCGACGACGACGCCGTGGCCGATCACCTTCACCCCGCAGTGCTCGCAGATCGGGGCCATGCGGTGGATGGCGCACTCGAAGCTGTCGAAGGTGTGCCGGGCACCCTGCGCCACCACCTCGAAGCTCATGTCGTAGTCGTTGCCGCAGACCTCGCAGACCGCCATGGGCCCTTCCTTCCCCGGCGGCAGCCCGCGGACACCGCCGTCCCGGGTGTCAGCCGTTGCGGCGGGCGGTCCAGGAGGAGACGAAGTCGCGCAGGCTCCGGGTGGGCCGCAGCCACGCCCCGTCGGGCGGGAGGGCGTCGAGGCGGACCCGGTCGAGGGGGGCGGCGAAGGCGCCGGGCACGTCCTCGATGTCGATGAACTCGAGCACGTCCGAGCCGATCGCGTAGCCGGCGACCTCGCTGAAGGCGACGACGACGACCTGCGTGCCGGCCCGCGCGAGCTCCTCGAGCGGCTCGGCGAAGTTGCGGCCGTCGCCGGAGAAGACGACCAGACGGCGCAGCCGGTAGCCGTGCCGGCGGACCTCGATGTGGTCGAGCATCGCCTGGTCGATGTCGTCGTCGGGCTGGGACTTCGGCCGGGCGAACACGGCGTAGCCGAAGCCGCGCAGCGCCTCCACCCAGCGCTGCAGCGACCCGACGACGGGCGGGATGTTGGCGAAGACGCAGGCCTCGACCTCGGGCGCGTCCGGGGCGGCCGGGTCGCCGGCGCCGTCGACGAACCAGGCGGCGATCGCGTCGAAGCGCGGGCGGGAGGCGGCGGTGGGGCGGGCACCGATGACCGTGGACAGGGTCATGTCGATGTTCGGCGCGTCCCAGATGAGCAGGTCCAGGGCCGGCCGTCCCCGGCCCTCCGCCTCGTCGGGCAGCGCGGGTGCCGCCCCGGCCGGCTCGTCGGCCACGATCGTGTCGGTCACGGGGGCAGTCTGCCCGGCCGGCTCCCGGACCGGCGGCCCGGCCGGCGAGGTGGCCCGGCGGACGGCGCGGCGGCGCACCGGTCCGCTCACCCCGCCCGTCCCGTCACCGGCCCACCGCGGCGGCGCTCAGCCGAGCTGGCCGGCGAGGGCCATCGCGCAGGAGTCGCCGCCGCCGGCGCGGACCCGCTGCGCCCAGCGCTCGACCTCGACGGCCGCCATCGGGTGGGCGAGCAGGTAGCCCTGGGCGGAGTCGCACCCCGCCTCGCGGACCATCCGCAGGTGCTCGGCGGTCTCCACGCCCTCGGCGACCGAGCGGATGCCCAGGGTGTGCGCCAGCTCGACGATCGCGCCGAGCACCGCGCCGGTGCCCCCGGCGGCCAGGCGCTCGGCCGCGGCGATGAGCGACCGGTCGATCTTCAGCGTGCCGATGGGCAGTGCCATGAGCTGGGCCAGCGAGGACCAGCCGGTGCCGAAGTCGTCGATCGCCACCCGGACGCCGAACTGCCGCAGCACGGCGAGCTGGTCCTCGGCGCGGGTCGGGTCCTCGGCGACACAGGTCTCGGTCAGCTCGAGCATCAGCTGCTCGGGGTCCAGGCCGGAGTCCTTGAGCGCGGTGCGGACGTCGCGCACGAGCGTCTCGGCGGAGAAGTGCCGGGCGCTGATGTTGACCGCCATGCGCAGCGCGAGGCCCTGCCGCGCCCACTCGGCGGCCTGCCGGGTGGTCTCCCGCAGCAGCCAGCGGGTGATCGGGATGAGCTGCCCGGTCTCCTCGGCGACGGAGAGGAAGGCGTCGGGGCCGAGCAGGCCGCGCTCGGGGTGCCGCCAGCGCAGCAGCGCCTCGACCCCCTCCACCTCTCCGGTGTCGAGCCGCACGACGGGCTGGTAGTGGACGACGAACTGGTCCATGGCGCCGTCGCGGAGCCGGGTGGCGACGTCCATCCGCCAGCGGGCGGCGTCGCGCAGGTCCGGGGAGAACAGCCGGACCCGGTCGCGGCCGGCGGCCTTGGCCGCGTACCCGGCGGCGTCGGCGTCGCTGAGCAGCTGGTGGGCGTGCCGCGTGCCGGGCTGGGCGACGGCGACCCCGATGCTCGCCGACACCGGCACGGTGAGCCCGGCGGCGGTGAACGGCCGGATGAAGGAGCGCTGCAGCCGGAAGGCGAGGGCGGCCGCCTCCGGGGTGTCGCAGGAGCGGGCGAGGACGACGAACTGGTCGCCGCCGAGCCGGCCAACGGCGTCGCCGGGGCGGACCTGGCCGGCCAGCCGGGCGCCCACCTGGCGCAACAGCTCGTCGCCGACCTCGTGGCCCAGCGAGTCGTTGACGGTCTTGAAGCCGTCGAGGTCGAGGAACAGCAGGGCGGTCCGCGACGACTCGTCGGCCAATGCCTCGCCGATGAGCTCGAGGACGCGGGCGCGGTTGGGCAGGCCGGTGAGGTCGTCATGGGAGGCCTGCCAGGCCAGCTGCTGCTCGTGCCGGGCGCGCTCGCTGATGTCGGTGTGGGTGATGACGACCTGTCCGGCGTCGTCCACCCGCGCGGCCTGCAGCCGCCACCAGGTCGTTGCGCCGCCCAGTTCGTGCGCGTAGTCGTGGGTGAACGTGCGCGGGACGAGGCCGTCGGGCCCGGTGCGGAGCCGGCGCAGGCCGGCGTCGATCCGGTCGGCGTCCTCCGGCGCCAGCCCCTGCCGGATCCGCGTCACGTAGTCGTCCCCGACGTCGGCCGGCTCCCAGCCGCCCTGGCGGATCCGGTCGGCGTTGCCCGCCCAGACCCGGTTGACCGTGCGGATCCGGCCGTCACCGTCGAGCAGGACCGTGGGCGAGGGCAGCGCGTCGAGCACCCCGGCCAGGTCCTCCAGCCGGCGCGCCTGCGCGGCCTGCTGGCGGTGCCGGGTGTCGATGTCGCGGAGGAAGACCACGACCCCGCCGTCCGCGTCAGGGGAGACGCGGACCTCGAACCACCGGTCGTGCGGCTCGTACAGGTACTCGAAGGCGCACGGGCGGCCGTCGGCGACGGCGGCGTGCACGTGGGACTGCAACCGGGAGCCGAGCACGTCGGGGACGCAGTCGCGGACCGGGCGGCCGAGCAGCCGCGCCGGCGGGCGCTGGAGGAGCTCCGCGAGGGCGGCGTTCACCCAGGTGAAGCGCCACTCCGAGTCGAGTCGGCACACGGCGTCCGGGACGCCGGCCAGCAGGTCCGGTGGTAGGACCGTGCCTGCATGGTCGTATCGCTGCACGCGCTCTCTCTCCCCCTGCCGCACCCCGGGTCCCGCCCAGCGGGCCGCCTCCGGGAACGGACCGGGACGGGATGGGAAGTCGGTCCGTGCGCGACGCCTGTCCGAGAGTAGTGGAGCCGGGAGGGGTCGGGCAGGACCCGTGCTCAGACGCCCGGTCCGTTCCCTCGTGTCGCCGGGACGGCCGACCGCGCGACCAGGCGGGCCACCGGGACGCCGGCGGGGAGAGTGCCCAGCACGGTGCCCCAGTCGCCGCCCAGGCGCGTGGCGCAGAAGGCGTCGGCGACCTCCGGCGGGCTGTACCGGAGCAGCAGGGAGGCCTGCAGGCACAGGGCCAGCAGCCCGGCGACGCGGCGGGCGCGCAGCGGCAGCGCGTCGGGGTCCCCGAGCTCGGCGGAGAGCCGCTTGACGGCGTCGTCGAAGCGCGGGTCGGCGCCGCGGGCGAGCTCGAGCTCGGCGGTGACCGCGGCCAGCGACTCGGCAGAGCGGCCGAGGGCGCGCAGCACGTCGAGGGCGATGACGTTGCCCGAACCCTCCCAGATGCTGTTGAGCGGCGCCTGCCGGTAGAGCCGCGGCAGGCCGGACTCCTCGACGTAGCCGTTGCCGCCGAGGACCTCCATGGCCTCACCGACGACGGCGGGGGTCCGCTTGCACACGAGGAACTTGGCCGCGGCGCCCGCCAGCCGGAGGAACGCCGTCTCGCCGGCGTCGACCGCGGCGGCCAGCCGGATCGCCAGCGCCGTCGCGGCCTCGCTCTCGACGGCGAGATCGGCGAGGACGTTCTGCATGAGCGGCTGGTCGGCGAGCGGGGCGCCGAACGCGCGGCGGTGGCGGGCGTGGTGCAGCGCCTGGGTCAGTGCCGCGCGGACGGTGGCCGCGGAGCCGATGACGCAGTCGAGCCGGGTGGCGTTGACCATCTCGATGATCGTCGGGACCCCGCGGCCGGGGTCGCCGACCAGCCAGCCGGTGGTGCCGTCGAACTCGACCTCGCTGGAGGCGTTGGCGCGGTCGCCGAGCTTGTCCTTGAGCCGCTGGAGGCGGAAGACGTTGCGGCTGCCGTCGGGGAGCACCCGGGGGAGGAGGAAGCAGGACAGCCCCTCCGGCAGCTGGGCGAGCACGAGGAAGAGGTCGCTCATCGGGGCGCTGGTGAACCACTTGTGGCCGGTGAGCGCGTACGTCCCGTCGGCGGCCGGCACGGCGCGGGTGGTGTTGGTGCGGATGTCGGAGCCGCCCTGCTTCTCGGTCATGCCCATGCCGGCCACGAGGCCGGGCTTGGCGGCGGGGTCGGTCAGGCCAGGGGCGTAGTCGGTGCCGGTGAGGCCCGGTCCGTAGCGGGCCGCCAGGTCCGGAGCGGCGCGCAGCGCGGGGACGGCGGCGTAGGTCATCGTCACCGGGCAGCCGTGACCGGCCTCGACCTGGGTCCAGGCGAGGTAGCCGACGGCGCGGCGGACGTGCGCGTGCCGGTCGCCGGCGTCGGCCGCGGCCCAGGCGGTGCCGGCCAGGCCGTGGGCGAACGCGGTCCGCATGAGCTCGTGCCAGGCCGGGTGGAACTCGACCTCGTCGATCCGGTGGCCGTAGCGGTCGTGGGTGCGCAGGACGGGGCGGTTCTCGTCGGCCAGCCGGCCCCACTCGCGCGCCTGCTCGCTGCCCGCCAGCCGCCCCAGGTCGGCCAGCGACGCGAGCGTGGCCTGGTCCGCGTGCCGGAGGCAGGCCTCGGCGAGCACCGCGTCCCCGGCGATCGGGTCGAACCCGGCCAGCGGCGGGACCTGGTTGGTGACCTCGTGCGTGGCGCTCACGGCCGGCACCGTACGACCCCCCGCGCCGGCCCGGTCCACACCCCGCGCCGGCGTCGTCGTCCGGGCACGCAGGCCGGCCCGCCGTTCCACGTGGAACGGCGGGTCGGCGGGTGTCCGTGGTCGGCGGCCGGGTTCAGGCGGCGGTGGCACCGGGGGCCGAGGCAGGCCGTGATCTCCGATCCGTCCGGCCGGTACGTGCGCCATCGGCCATCGGGTTGTCGCTCGACGCGGAAGCCGTGGTGGACCTGGGTGTGGTGCCGCTCGCACAACAGCGCCGAGTTGGCCAGGGAGGTCTCGCCGCCGTCGATCCAGTGCACCAGGTGGTGCACATCGGCCCAGTGGGTCGGGGCGTCACAGCCGGCGAACACGCAGCCCCCGTCGCGCAGCTCGACGGCGCGGCGCAGCTGCCGGCTGCGGCCGAGGTCGAGCGGGGTCCCGTCGGGGCCGAACACCACCCGGCTGATGGCGCCGTCGCAGGCCAGCCACCGGGCCCGGGCGGCGGAGATGGTGGCCCCGAAGCCCATGGTGGCGGTGCCGGGGCCGGTGGCAGGGTCGGCCAGGTCGTCCAGGTCCACCCGCACCGCCACGTGCGGCTTGACCGTGCGCAGCACCGGGAGGGCGCCCGCCGCGAGCGTGGTGTCGGCCCACTGCACCCAGGCGTCCCCCAGCCGCTGCGCTCTGGTGCGCTGGTCGCCGGCGAGCCGGCCGGCCTGCACGTGCGCCTCGAGGGCGGTCTGCACCGTCTCCCCGGAGAACGTCAGGTGGACGGATGCGTCGCCGGGAGGCTCCGGGCCTCAGCTCGGTCAGCCGATCCCAAGGCCAGGCGGAGAGCGAAAGTCGATGAGGTGGTCGTCGCGACCCTTTCCGCAGCGACGGCACACCTGATCTCGATGTTGATCCGGCCCCTGGTGCTCGTCGCGAGGATGCGCGTACACGTAGGAATGGATCCCGAGTCGGCACACCACCGGCTTCCTGGCCATGAGGGACGCTAGGTCTGACGACGGCCCGTCCCCAGAGTCGAAGGCCTCCGCCCTCTACACCGGGGGCATCTACGCCGCCACGCCGCGTGGGACGCACCGGACGACGAGCAGCCCGCCCACGGCGTCGAGGTGCCCGCGGAAGCTCACGCTGCCGTCGGCGTGCCTGACCACCGTCAGCGACCGGCCCTCGGTCGGATCGGGATCGGGCCCGTCCGGGTCGAGGCGGGCCAGGTAGCCGGCCACCGTGCCGGCCAGCTCTCCGTGGGTCTGCAGACCGGCGGCGACGGCGAGCGCGGCGTCGATCTCGGCCAGGTCGACGTCCTGCGCGGCGGCGCGGGCCAGGTTGGTCGGCGTGGCCACCTGCGCGATCTCCGCGGCCTGCCCGGCGGTGATGGTGCCGGCGGCGAACCCGGCGGCGACGGCAGGCAGGTGCTCCAGCGCGCGGCCGGTGTGCACCAGCCTGGATGCCTCCGCCGGGGCCAGGTGCCCGTGTCCGCGCAGCCACGACTGGACCGCCTTGTGCCCGTCGAACTCCGCGGCGCCGGCCAGCTCGGCCTGGCGCACGGTGCGGGCCAGCTCGGCGGCCAGCCGGTTCTGCGCGACCAGCAGGGCCCGCAGCCGCTCGTCGAGTTGCGGGCCGAACACGGCGGTCAGGTCGTCGCCGGCGAGTGCGTCCAGCGCTGTCGACAACTCGATCACGTGTTCGAAGACCACCGCACGGATGAGCCCGTGGCGAGCCGGATCCGCAGGTCAGCAGCTTGTCCACAGATCTCCGTCGGCTCCTGACGCGACCGGGAACGGTCAGTCGAGCGGCCGGACCAGGCGGCTGATCGCCAGCTGCGCCAAGGGGGCGTAACCGACCACGACGGGCAGCGGCCCGGTGATCCGCAGGCCGGTGGTGCTGCCGCCGTCGGGACCGTCGGACACCCAGTGCAGGAGGTGCAGCCGCACCGGGCCGGCCCTCACCGTCCACGCCCACCGTCGCGCGGCCTCGTCCACCGACTCGACGACGAACGGCAGGCCCACCGCGGCCGGCCCCCGCACCCGCCCCGTCACCCCGGCGGCCAGCCGCGGGACCGGCACCTGCACGCCGGTGATCTGCGGCGCCCAGGTCGGCCACCGCGCGGGCTGCGCGTAGCGCTCCCACACCTCGGCCGGCGGCTCCGGCCCGGTGGCGTGCAGGGTCAGGGCGGTCACGGCGCCTCCTCGACCAGCGGGACCCGGCACTGCACGACGACGGCGAGCAGGCCGTCGTCGGTCCCGGACGCGTGCTCCTCCCCCGGCTCCCACACCGCCGCCTCACCGGCCGCCAGCGGGCGCCGGGCGCCGTCCGCCCCCGACACCCAGCCGCTGCCCTCGACGGCGAGGAAGAGCTGCCAGAGCCGGGTCGGGTGGCGGCCGACCGTGCCGCCGGGTGCCAGGCGGACGACGTCGACGGCGAACCCGTCCTGCGGCCGCCCGACGAGCGCGGCCCGCACCAGCGACGCGCCGACGCTGCCGAACTCCGTCAGCGGACGGGCGGGCGCCCTCGACACCCTCACGCCGGCGGACCGCCGATGAGCAGCTGCCGCAGCAGGTGCAGCGCCAGGACCACCGCCCGCTCGCGCACCGCCGTCCGCGACCCCCGCAGCCGCACCGACCGCGCCTGGGCCCCCGACGGCCCGATGACGCTCAGGTGCACGGTGCCCACGGGCTTCTCCGGCGTCCCGCCGCCGGGACCGGCGATGCCGGTGATGCCCACGCCGACGTCGGCACCGAAGCGTGCCCGCGCGCCCTCCGCCAGTGCCTGCGCCACCTGCGGGCTCACCGCGCCGAACTCGGCGAGCATCTCCCCCGGCACGCCGACGAGCTGCTCCTTCGCCGAGTTGGCGTAGGAGGTGATCCCGCCGAGCACCCACGCCGACGACCCCGCCCGCTCGATCAGCCGGGCCACCAGAAGGCCGCCGGTGCACGACTCGGCGGTGGCGATGGTGAGCCCCTGGCCGAGCAGCGCGTCCGCGACCAGGTCGTCCAGCGTCGGGCCGGTGGAGAAGAGCGTCGCCGCGTAGTCCTCGGCCAGCACCGCGGCCAGCCGGTCGTAGGCCGGCTGCGCCTCGGGCGGGAAGCGGGTGACGATCTCCAGCTCGCCCTCGCGCAGGCACGTGGTGATCTCCAGCCCGTCGAGCTCGGCCTCGTGCTCGCGCAGCGTAGCCGCGAGCTGGGCCTCCAGCGTGCCCCACAGCCGCACGGTCTCCTGCCGCACCTCGGTGGCCCCGGCCAGCGCCGCCCGCACCGGTGCGGCGGCCAGCGCCGCCGGCCACATGCCCTGCAGCTCCGACGGGGGCCCGGGCAGCACGACGACGACCGGCCCGGTGCGCCCGTCCGCCGGCGGGACGACGAGGCCCGGGGCGGTGCCCACCGGCTCGAGCACGGTGGCGCCCGCCGGGACCATCGCCTGCTTGCGGACGCCGGCCGCCGTCGCCTCGGGGTCGGCCCGCCAGCCACGGCGGGCCATCAGCCGCTCCACGATCGCGGCGACCCGCTGCTCGAGGTCGGGGTCGACGGCGAGCCGGCGGCCCTGCACCTCACCGACGAGGGCGGCGGTCAGGTCGTCGGCGGTGGGTCCGAGCCCGCCGGTCGTGATGACCAGGTCGACGCCGGCCGAGGCGAGGTACCCCAGCGCCCCGCGCATGTCGTCGGGCCGGTCGCCGACCACGAGGACGGCGCCGACGTCGACGCCGGCCTGCCGCAGCTCCTCGGCCAGCCAGGGGCCGTTGCGGTCGGCGACCCGTCCGGTCAGGACCTCGGTGCCGGTGACGACGATGCCCGCGCGGGTGACCACCCGCCCGACCCTAGAAGGACCCCCGTGCCCCCCGCCGCTCGCGAGCTAGCAGCCAGACCCGTTGATCCGCTGCCGAGTGAGCGGTTGTCGCCGCCCGACGGGGCGTGTCGGCGCGTGTCGTCGACCGCGAGTGCTCACTCGGGTCGCCAGGGCGCGGCGCGGTCGGGCGGCGAGGGCGGAGACCGAGGGCCCCGACGGCCGGACCCGCCGACCCACCTCCGCGGCCCCGCGGACCGCCCCGGTTAGCGTGCAGGGGAGGGCCCGACCCGGTCCACCGCCGACCGCCTGGAGGAACGACCGTGACCGCCTCGACGCCGCCGGCCGGCCCGCGCACGCAGGAGATCGCCATCCCGCCGGCCGGATCGGCCCCCGCCGACCCGGCCGTGCACGGGGCGACCGCCGTCGGCGCGGCCCACGAGCACACGACGCCCGCCGCGGCTCCCCTGCCGCCGCCAGCCTACCCGACCACCGCTCCGCAGCCCGCCGTCGTCGAGCCGGCGACCGCCGTCGCGCCGCCCGCGGGGATCGCGGTCGACGGCCCGCAGCCCACCGGTCCGCTGGACTCCTTCTTCGGCGCACCGCCGCCCCCGCCGGCGGCCCAGCCGGCCGCGGCCGCACCGCCGGCCGGCGCCCCCGAGGCGGGGATGCCGTCCCCCCGCCGCGCCGCGCGCGCCCCCCGCGCCCCGCGGACGCCGCGCGACCGGGCGGTGCTCCTCACGACCGGCCTCGGCGTGCTGGGCCTCGTGCTGCTCGAGCTCGGGCTGGCGCTGCGGCTGGGCGGTCAGGTCCTCTGGTCGGACCTGCCGCTGTGGTCGGCGTTCGCGACGCTCGCCGCGCTGGTCGCCGTCGTCGGCCTCGCCGCGAGCCTGCTCCCGGGCGGGCGGCTGGGCCCGGCCGTCGGCGACCGGCTGGCCCTCGGCGGCCTGGCCGGCCTGGCGGTGTTCTGGGTGCTCATCGCCCTGCCCCGGGTCGACTCCGACCGCGGGTTCCTGCTGACCGCGGCGCTCGGGGCGATCGGCGTGGCCGTCTGGCTGGCGCCGTCCCGCCGCGGCAGCTGAGGACGGCGGCGGGTCAGTCGTCGCGCCCCCGGCCCCCGCCGTTCCCGTTGCCGTTGCCCCCGCCGTTCCCGTTGCCGTTGCCCTGACCGGGGCCCTCCCCGTCGTCGGGGTCCTCGGGCTCGTCCGGCTCGTCCGGGCCGTCGGAGTCCTCGGGGGCCTCGGGTTCCTCCGGCTCGGGGACGGCGGGCTCCGGAGCGCCGGGTGCGACCGGCGCGACAGGAGCCGGCGCGACGGGCTGGGGAGCGACCGGGGCCGGGGTGGCCGGCTCGGCGGTGACCGGACCCGGGCCGGATCCGCCGGTGGAGAACCCGCCGCCCGTCTGCCAGCCCCGCGACCAGGGCGCCTCCTCCACCGGTGCCGGCTGGGGCTCCCGGGTCTCCGGCGGGGCGGACGGCGGCGGGGGCGGCGCGACCGCGACGGTCAGCGTGACCGGGTCGCCGGGTGCCAGCAGCCCCACCGGTGTCACCGCGAGCACGGTCCCCGGCACTGCAGTGCCGTTCTCCTCGGTCACGCGGGTCACCCGCAGGCCGGCGGCCACCAGCTCGTCCTCGACCTCGTCGGCGAGGCGCCCCACGGCGTCGTCCCGGCGGAGCTCCAGGCCCGTGGGGGCCGCGTCGGCCACGGCGGCCGGCGGGGTGCTCGACCCGGTCCCGGCCAGCTGCAGGACGCCGACGCCCAGGACGGCGCCCGCGGCGAGCGTGCCGACCGCGGTGAGCGCCCGGGCGGCGCGCGGCCGGCGCGGTGGTGAGCCGGCGAGGCGCGGCGCGCCGAGCGGCAGGGGTGCGGTCACGGGCGCCGGCGCGGGCGGCAGCGGGCTCCCGGTGCGCACCGCGTCCACGACCTCGAGCAGCGCCGCGCCGTCGGCGGGACGGCCGGCCGGGTCCTTGACCAGCATCCGGGCCACCAGCTCGCGCACCGGCGCCGGGACGACGTCGGGCAGCTGCTCGGGCTCCTCGCGGATCTGCCGCAGCGCGATCTGGACCGGGTTCTCGCCGTCGAAGGCGCGCCGCCCGGTCAGGCACTCCCACGCCACCATGCCGAGCGCGTAGACGTCGCTGGCCGGGCCCGCCTTGCCGCCGGCGGCCTGCTCGGGCGACAGGTAGTGCGCGGTACCGACCACCTGGCCGGTGCGCGTGAGCGGCATGCTCCCGGCCGACCAGGCGATGCCGAAGTCGGTGATGCGGACGACGCCGTCGCGGCCGACGAGCAGGTTCCCCGGCTTGACGTCGCGGTGCACGACCCCGGCGGCGTGGGCCGCCGCGAGGCCGGCCGCGGTCTGCCCCACCAGGTCCAGCACCCGGTCGGGCGGCAGCGGCGCCTCCCGGGCGAGCAGGGCCGACAGCGGCTCGCCGTCGACGAGCTCCATCACCAGGTGGGCGCAGACCAGGCCGTCCTCGTCGACCTGCTCGCCGTAGTCGAACAGCGCGGCGATGTTGCGGTGCGTGAGCCGCCCGGCCAGCTGCGCCTCGGTGCGGAAGCGGCTGCGCACGGTGTCGTCGCCGCTGTACTCCGCGCGCAGCAGCTTCACCGCGACCCGGCGGTCGAGCAGCGTGTCGCGTCCCCGCCAGACCTGCCCCATGCCGCCGGTGGCGATGAGGGCGTCGAGCGCGTAGCGGCCTCCGACCACCCGCCGCGTCGAGCTCCCGGTCACCGCCACTCCCTCGATCAGGCCTGCGGCGATCCTGCCCCAGGCGAGGCGGTGCCGCTCGCCGTGGAGGACTGCGGCGACTCGGAAGTCACGGGGGCCGACGGCGAGGTCGGCGTGGGTGTCCCGGTCGCCGTCGCCGACGGGGTCGTCGCCGGGGTCGTCGGGGTCGTCGGCCGGGTCGGCCGGGGGGATGCCGACGTCGTGGGCGTCGCCGTGTCGGTGGCGTCGGGCGCCGTCGTCCCGCCCGCGGTGGTGGGCGCGGCCGCCGGGGCCGGCGCCGGGGCCTGGTCCGGCGCCGGGGCCGGCGTCGTCCCGGTGGAGCCGGTCGGCTCCGCGGTGGGCTGGGAGACCTGACCGGGCGCGGCGGCGCCGCTCACCGGCGACCACTGTCCCCGGTCGCCGTCCCCGTTCCACCACCCGTCGTCGTCGGCCGGCGGCGCCACGGCGAAGGTGACGACGACGTCGTCGCCGGCGCGGAGCACGACGCCGCTGGGCGAGACCGCGAGCACGCGGCCCGGGACCGCGCGGTCGGTGACCTGCTCCCGGCGCTCGACGGCGAGGCCCAGCGCGGACAGCTGCGTGGCGACGTCGTCGACCGGCCGGCCGAGGTGGTCGCTCTCGAGGACGAGCACGCCCTCCTCGTCCTCCTGGGTCTGCGCGGCGGCGACGGCCTGCGGGCGGGGGTCGGTCACGGCGGAGAGGACGGCCGCGGCCACGCCGGCGCCGACGAGGAGGGCCAGCAGCGGCACCAGGACGGCGGCGGTCCGCCGCCGCGGCCGGGGCGGGGGGCTGCGGTGCGGCCGGCCGGCCGACGGGCCGGACAGCGCCTGGGTGGCCGGGCCCGCGTCGGGTGCGGGCGGCCCGGGGACCGCGGGGCCGGCGTCCGCGGGGGCCGCGGCGGGGGCCGGGGGCTCGAACTCGGGCAGCCGACCGGCGCGGGCGTCCTCGACGGCGGCGACGAACGCCGCGCCGTCGCGCATCCGCGCCGCCGGGTCCTTGCACAGGGCGCGGCGGATGAGCGTGCGGACGCCGCCGGGCAGGTCGTCGGGCAGCGGCTCGGGGTCGGACCGCAGCTGCTTGAGCGCGATGGTGACCGCGTTGTCCCCGTCGAAGGCGGGGTGCCCGGTGAGGCACTCGTAGCCGACGAGGCCGAGGGCGTAGACGTCGCTGGCGGGGGTGGCCAGGTGCCCCTCGGCCTGCTCGGGCGAGAGGTACTGCGGCGTGCCGATGACCTGGCCGGTGCGGGTCAGCGGCACGCTGCCGGCCGACCAGGCGATGCCGAAGTCGGTGATCTTCACGCTGCCGTCGGGCCGGACCAGGATGTTGCCCGGCTTGACGTCGCGGTGGACCAGGCCCGCCCGGTGCGCCTCGGCGAGGGCGGCGGCGGTCTGGCTGAGCACCGACAGCGTGGTGGCGGTGTCGAGCCGGCCCTCCTGCCGCAGCAGCGCCGACAGCGGCTGGCCCTCGACCAGCTCCATGACGAGGTAGGCCAGCTGCTCGCCGGTGTCGCCCGCCTCGGCCTCGCCGTAGTCGTAGACGGCGGCGGTGTTCGGGTGGCTCAGCGCGGCGGCGTGCTGGGCCTCGGCGCGGAAGCGGGCGAGGAAGGTCGGGTCGCCGGTGTACTCGCTGCGCAGCACCTTGACCGCGACCGGCCGGTGCAGCAGCAGGTCGGTGGCGCGCCACACCTGGCCCATGCCGCCGGACGCGATGAGCTGGACGAGCTCGTAGCGGTCACCGACCATCCGGCGACCCGGTTCCACCACGGGAGCTCTCCCATCCCTGCCGGCCCTGCTGCCGACGCCGTCCACCCGGGACGCCGCACCCCCCGCCGGGGTGCCCGCGCCGTCCGCGACCACACATGTTTACAGCCGCCTCACCCGTCCGGGGAGTCCCGTGCGTCACGGCTCCGTATCGACCCGCCGACCAGCGGGTGAACGACCTCCGGTGCGGCGGGGATCGCCGGGTCCTCCGGGTCAACGCCGCCGCCGCCCGCCGACCTCCCGGACCGGGTGTCGCGCCGGTCACCCGGGGCCGCGGTGCCACGGGCGCGTGGCAGGGTGGCCGCATGTCCGAGACGACGGTGATCCCGACCACGGTGACCCGCGAGGACGCCGGCGGCGTCGCGACGGTCACCCTCCAGCGACCGGGACTCGGCCGCGCGATGCGCCGGGAGCTGCTCGAGGTGGTGCAGGCGATCGCCGCCGACGAGTCGGTGCGCGCGGTGCTGCTGACCGGCACGGGCCGGGCGTTCTGCGTCGGCCAGGACCTCGGTGAGCACGTCGAGGCGCTGCGCGGGGACGCGTCGACCTCGCTGTCGGTGGTCGAGGAGGAGTACAACCCGCTGCTGCTGGCGCTGGCGGCGCTGCGGGTGCCCGTCGTCGTCGGCGTCAACGGGGCCTGTGCCGGGGCCGGACTGGGGATCGCGATGGCCGGCGACCTGCGAGTGGCCGCGGCCGGTGCGAAGTT
Source organism: Geodermatophilus sp. SYSU D00710 (assembly GCF_054050195.1). Classification (NCBI taxonomy): domain Bacteria; kingdom Bacillati; phylum Actinomycetota; class Actinomycetes; order Geodermatophilales; family Geodermatophilaceae; genus Geodermatophilus; species Geodermatophilus sp. SYSU D00710. The sequence goes on along the minus strand of NZ_JBJGYX010000044.1, from coordinate 10,569 downwards.
CACCACCGCGTTCACCGGCATCGGGCTGTCCAGCGACTCCGGGCTGGCCGCCCGGCTGGTGCACAGCGTGGGCCTGGGCCGGGCCACCGAGCTGCTGCTGCTGCCCGACCCGTTCCCCGCGGAGTCCGCGCTGCAGTGGGGCCTGGTGCACCGCGTGGTCCCGGCCGAGCAGGTGGCCGGCGAGGCGCGGGCCCTCGCCGAGCGGCTGGCGGCCGGCCCGACGGCGGCCTACCGGGCGGTGAAGACCGTGCTGGCCAGCGCGGCCACCGACCGGCTGGAGGACTCGCTGGCGCTCGAGGCGCGGCTGCAGACCCGGCTGGGGCAGACCGCCGACCACGCCGAGGCGGTCGAGGCGTTCCTGGCCAAGCGGCCGCCGCGCTTCACCGGCCAGTGACGGAGCCCGGGCCGATGGCGCAGGCCGGCGCACCAGGGGACGGCGGGACGCCCGCGGACCCGGGGGAGCGGCCGCTGCCCGCCCGGCCGGCGCCGGGCCGGGCGGCCGGCCGGGAGCCGCCGCCGCGGCCCGCGACCGCGAGCTCCGTGGCCCTCCCCCTCGCCCCGCGGGAGCCCCAGCGGCCCCGGGCCGTCTCCGTGGCGGCGGCACTGTGGTGGGCCGGCTGCCTCGCGGCCGCCGTCGGGGTCGTGGCGATGCTGCTCGACCGCCCGGCGCTCGACGCGCGGCTGACGGCCACCGCGACCGCCGAGGACCCCACGGCCTCCCCCGAGCTCGTCGCCGACGGCGTGCAGGCCCTGGTCCTCACCCTGGTCGGCGCGGTCGGACTGCTGGTGCTGCTCTCGCTGCTCTGGCTGGCGCTGGTGCTGCGGCGCCGGTCGTGGGCGCGGTGGGCGCTGCTGGCGACCCTGCTACCGACCCTGCTCGTCCTCGACGTCACGCAGAGCGTGGCGGCCGGCGACGCCGACCTCGACCGGGTCGCCCTGGTCGCCGCGGCCGGCCTGTTCCTCGTCGCGGTCGTCCCGCTGTTCCTCCGCTCCGCCCGCGCCTGGTATCGACGCGTCCGCTGACCACCCGTCCAGCGCGGCGAGCAGCGCCTCGCACGAGCGGACGACGACGTCGGCGGCATCGACCGTCGCCCGGTCGGCCAGCGGGTCGGCCGCGGCCGCGCGCCAGCGCCCGAGCGCGCCGTGGGCCGCCGCGCGCAGGGCCGCGGGAGGGGTGTCCGCGGGCAGGCCGAGCCGGGCGGCGGGGCCGGTGCCCTCCCCGCCGAGCAGCCGGCGCCCCTCGGCCTCGGCACCGGCGGGGAGCACCGCGGCGGGCCCCCGGGAGCGGGCCAGCAGCTCGAGCTCGTCGAGGTCGGGCAGGGACAGCCGGATCCGCTCGAGCTCCGCGTCGAGCCGGGTCGAGCCGGCTCCCGGGTGCTCGGCGAGCACGGCGCCGAGCAGCCGCAGCGCGGTCCCGGCGCGCACCAGCGCGCCCCGCTCGGTGACCTGCACCCGGATGAGCCGCTGCAGCTCCACCAGGCCGCTGCGGCGCAGCAGCTCCTCGGCGAGCGCCGGCGCGTCCGGGACGCCGGCGCGCACCAGCGTCACCGCCAGCCGGGTCCCGTAGAGCCCCAGCCGGTCGAGCAGCCCCTCCCGCACCTCCCGCGACGGCGCACCGGGCACCTCCGCGCGGACGAACCGGTCGGCCGTGAGCAGCATGCTGACGACCCGGCCGGGCTCGACGCCGGCCAGCGAGCGCAGCGCGGTGAAGTCGCCCTGCCGGAGGGTGCGGCCGGCCAGCGCCAGCAGCCCGGTCACCGGCACCACCGCGGAGCTGACCGCCTGCACGGCCGGGTCGGTGGACATCCGCCGGGCCACCGAGGCGGCCGCCTCCAGCGCGTCCAGCCGCCCCGTCCCCACCTCGTCGGCCCGGGACAGCACGGTGATCGTGGCGGTGCGCCCACCGGTGGCCTCCTGGAAGGCCGCGAGGACGGCGAGGTCGTCCGGCTGCGGCTGCCGGGTCAGGAAGACGATCGCGTCGGCGCCCGAGAGGCCCTCGTCGGCCGCCAGGAAGGCGTGGGTGCGCGCGCTGGTGCCCGTCGACAGCGAGGCGGTGCCGGGGGTGTCGACGACGGTGGCGGGGAGCAGGTCGGCCGAGGGCCAGTCGACCTCCAGCGACGCGACCTCCTCCGGAGGGGTGCCGCCGAGCTCCAGCCGCAGCCCGCCACCGGCCCGGCGCACCGGCAGGTGCCGGGAGCCGCCGTCGGTGCCGTGCAGCACGACGCGCGGGGTGGCGCCGTACCGGTAGAGGGTCACCACCCGGGTGCACTCGCCGGCGTCGGTGGGCGCGACGCGGGCGCCGACCAGGGCGTTGAGCAGGGTGGACTTGCCCGACTTGACCCGGCCCACCAGCGCCAGGCGCAGCGGCTCGTCGAGCCGCCGCCGCGCCTCGGCCAGCCGCGCGGCGATCTCCGGCTGCTCGCCGAAGGCCGCGACGGCGTCGTCGAGCAGGGCCCGGACGGCGTCGGTGGCGGCCGGAGCGTCCGTCACGGCACGGCCACCGGCGCACGGCCGAGCCGGGCGACGTCGGCGGCGAGCCGGTCGAGCTGGTCGCGCCGCTGGCGCAGGACCCGGGTGCGGGCGTCGCGGTCGGCGGTGGCGGCCTGCACCGAGCGCTGCGCGGCCGCGACCGCGTCGGACAGCGACCGGGACACCTCGTCGGCGGTGTCGGTGATCAGGTCGCGCAGCGTGCGCTGCACCGCGCGCAGCCGGTCCTTGAGGTGCTTGCCGACCTGGAAGACCACCTCGTCGAGGTGCCGTCGCACCACCGTCCGGGCCTCGCTCTCCCGGCGCTGGCGGCGCTGCTTCTGGTCGTCGGTGTAGGCCTTGCGGCCCATGAGCACGCCGGCGGCCAGCGACAGCGGGTTGATGATGGCCATGCCCGCGAGGCTGGTGACCAGGCCGGTCATCAGCACGCCGGTGTAGGACCCGCGCAGCCCGACCAGGGTGCGCTCGCGCAGCGTCATGGCGCCGTCGTCGATGACGGGCACGTCGACGAGGTGGTCGAGCGCCTCGCCGGCGGCCCCCACCGACAGCGCGGGGACCACGCCGCCGCCATCGCGCTCGAACTGCTCGACCACCCGCTCGGCCAGCCACTGCGACCGCTGCTCGGCCCAGACGTAGCTGTCGGCCACCGCGGCCGCGACCCGCTCGTCGAGCCACGCGGCGATCTCCGGCCAGGCCGGGCCGGGATCGCGGGCGGCGATGACCTCCTCGGCCTCCCGGACCACCACCCGCGAGCGGTCGCGCAGGTCGTGGTCGATGTCGGCCATGAGGTCGGTGACACCGTCGGCGAGCACCTGCTGCCAGCGCGACGAGCGGCGCCGCTGCTCGTCGGCCGCCGCCCGCGCCTCCTCCAGCTCCCGCAGCAGCTCCTCACGGCCGGCGGGGTCCTCGAGGACGGCCAGCTCGCTGCGCACCGCCAGGGACAGCTGCTCGGTGACGGCGGAGAGGTCGTGCAGCAGCGACCGGCGGGCCAGCGTCCCGGCCCGGTCGACGACCTCCCGGCGCAGGTGGTCGACCAGCGCGGCGATCCCCGACTCCGCGTGCAGCTCCCGGTCGCGGTGCTGCACCGCCAGCAGCGCCAGCGCCGAGGACACGGCGAACAGCGGCGCGTCGAGCCCGCGGTCGGCCAGGTGGCGCCGGTCGATCTCCTCGACGACGCGCCAGTCGGGGCAGACGTCGGTCTTGGTGAGCACGCAGACGACGACCGGGCACAGCGCGGCGGCCTGGTCGAGCAGGGCCATCTCCGGCGCGGTGAACTCCTGGCTGGCGTCGGAGACGAAGACGACGGCGTCGGCGGTGGGCAGCAGGTCCAGGGTGGCCAGCGAGTGCGCGATCCCGACGCCCCCCACGCCGGCGGTGTCGACCAGCTCGAGCCCGCCCTCGAGCAGCCGGCGCGGGAGCTCCACCTCGGCCCGCACCAGGCCGCGGGCGCCCGCGCCGGTGACCGCCGCGGCGACCGTCTCGACGGGCACGGTCTCCCGCTCGGTGCCGTCCCCGCGCACGAGGGTCGCCCGCGGCTCGGCGCCGGCCCGGACCACCGTGGGGACGGCGGTGACGACGTCGTCGGCCACCGGGCACACCGGCACGCCGACCAGCGCGTTGACCAGCGAGCTCTTGCCCTGCTTGGGCTCGCCGACCACCAGCACGCGCACGCCCGGGGTGCGCGAGCGCTCGGCGGCCAGCGTCAACCGGCGGTGCAGCTCCGGGCGCTCGCACGCCTGCGCGAGCACCAGCGCCCGCTCGACGAGCTGTTCGGGTGTGACCACGCCCACCTCCTGGTCCTCCCCCGTCCTACCACCCCGGACTCCCCCGGCCGGACAGCGCCCGGCCCCGGCGTCCGCGGGAGACACCGGGGCCGGGGCCGGCCGGGTGGGTCAGTGCGCGTTCTCCACGGTGTTGAGGACGTCGTTGCCGTTCAGCGAGTCGTCCACGTCGATCAGGTCGTCGTCGGACAGGTCGTTGTCGTTGAGGGAGTCGTCGATCCCGTCGTCGTCGGACAGGTCGTTGTTGTTGAGGGAGTCGTCCACGTCGACGCCGTCGTCGTCGGACAGGTCGTTGCCGTTGAGGGAGTCGTCCACGTCGACCCCGTCGTCGTCGGACAGGTCGTTGTCGTTCAGCGAGTCGTCGATCCCGTCGTTGTCCTGGGACAGGTCGTTGCCGTTCAGGGAGTCGTTGACGGAGTTGTCGACCGAGTTGTCCGAGTTGTCGACCGAGTTGTCCTGGCCGGAGTTGTCGACCGAGTTGTCCGACAGGTCGTTGCCGTTGAGCGAGTCCTGCACGTCGACGTCGACCCCGTCGTCGTCGGACAGGTCGTTTCCGTTGAACGAGTCGTCCACGGAGTTGTCGGTGGTCGAGTTGTCCTGGCCGGAGTTGTCCTGGTTGCCGTTGAACGAGCCGTTGAACGAGTCGTCGACGCCGTCGTTGTCCTGGTTGTAGGAGTCGGTGACCGTCGACGAGTTGTCGGTGGTGTTGCCGTTGCCGACGACGTTGCCGTCGCCCTCCTGCACGTTGCCGGAGTTGACGACGTCGACGTCCACGTCGACCGAGTTGTCCTCGCTGTTGTCGACCACGACGCCCTTGACGTCGTCGCCGGCGGCCACGCCGTCGCCGCCCACGACCACGTTGTCGTCGCCGAAGATGGCCTGCGCGTCGCCGCTGACCCAGATGCTGTGCGAGGCGTCGATCTCGACGTCCACGTCGGTGTAGCTGTAGTTGATCGTCTGCAGGTGGGTGATCACCACCGGTTCGGCGGGCGCCGGGGCGTGCCCACCGCCGCCGCCGGAACCGCCACCGTGACCGCCGCCGTGGCCACCGCCGTGCCCGCCACCGGAGTGGTCGTCGTCGCAGTCGTCGTCGCCGGCCGGCGGGGCGGGGGTCGGGCTCACGCCCTCGTCGTCGTCGCACCGGTCCCTGCCGCCGGACCAGCCGCCGTGGTCGTCGTCGTCGCGCCCGCCGTGCCAGCCGTGCCCGCCGCCGTGGTCGCCGTCGTACCCGCCGCCGTGGCCGCCGGAGTGCCCGCCGCCGTGCCCGCCTCCGGCCCAGCTGACCGGCGCGTAGCTGGCCACCATCGGCACCAGGTCGTCGACCTCGGCCGGCGTGGCGTCGAGCCCGGCCTCGGCCAGGGTGCCCTCGGGATCGGCGGCGTAGGCCTCGGCGGCCTCGGGGTCGCCCAGCAGCTTGAGGATGAAGTCGATCAGCGAGCTGGCGAGGTCGGTCATGGGGAGTCCTCCGGAGTGTGGGCCGCCCGTCGTCGGCCGGCTGGCGAGGCGCAGTCCATCCGCGGCCGGGCGGCCCGGGCATCGGGGGACCGCCCCCTCCCTCCCTCGCGCCATAGGGGGTGCTCGCTGACTCCCCGTTAGGGGATGCGGGGTGTCGCGCCCCTTCTCCGCTCGGATGCCGCACCTGTGCCCGGGAGAACCGAGACAGGTGTGACCCGTGGGACATACGGTCCGGGCGACTCTCCGGCCCAGTGGCGGGCCGGCCGGGGGACATGCCTGGGGGACCTGTGCGCAACCGCGAGTACGGGCTGGGGATCGACGTCGGCGACCACACGGTCGCCGCCGCGGTGTGCGGGGACGACGCGACGTCGGCCGAGCCGCTGCCCCTGCCGCCCGTCGAGGCGGGAACGCTCCACGGCCTGGTCGCCCGCACCGGCACGACGACGCCGGTGTACGCGGGCGACCGCCCGGTCCCGGCGGCCGACCTGCTGGCCGCGGTGGTGCAGCGGGTCCGGGGCGCCGCGGCCGCCCGCGAGGGCCACCCCGACGCGTGGACCGTCGTCACCGTGCCGCCGTCCTGGGGCGGGCACCGCCGCACGGCGCTGGCCGGCGCGCTGGAGGAGGCGGGCGTCCCGCGGTTCACCCTGCTGTCGGGCGCCGTGGCCGCCACCGCGCAGCACGTGGCCGCCGGCCGGGTGCCGGACCGGCCCACCGTGGCCGTCTACGACCTGGGCGCGAGCACCCTGGACCTGGCGGTGGTCGGCCCCGCGCCGGACGACCCCTGCGGCCTCGGCCACCTGGCCGCCCCTCCACCACCCGAGCCGTGGGGCGGCCGCGACGTCGACGACGCGGTCCTCGCGCTGGTCCGCCCCGCCCTGGCGGGGCCGGTCGGCGCGCCGGCGGCGCTGCGCGCGTCCTGCGTCGCGGCCAAGGAGGAGCTCTCGTCGGCCACCGCCGTGCGGCTCGACGTGGCGGGGCCCGGTGGGGACGGACCGGTCCGGCTCACCCGGGAGGAGCTCGACGAGCTGCTGCTGGACCGGACGCAGGCGTCGGCGGCCGCGGTGGCGGCGGCGGCCGGGTCCGCCGGCCTGGCCGTCGCCGACCTGGACGCGGTCGTCCTGACCGGCGGCGGGGTCCGCGTGCCGCTGGTCGCCGAGGTGCTCTCCGGCGAGCTGGACCGGCCGCTGGTCGTCGACCCGGACCCCGCGGCCACGGCCGCGCTGGGCGCCGCGATCCTGGCCGCGGAGGCCCTCCGCGCCACGGCCGCCGCGCAGGAGGTGGCCGACGCCCAGGTCCCGCCCGCGCCGCTGGTCACGGTCGCGCCCGCCGCGCCGCTGGTCACGGTCGCGCCCGCCCGGCCGGCGCGGCGGCGCCCTCCGGGTCGCTCCGGTCCGCCGTCGCGCCCGCCCGGCGGGCCCGGCCGCACCGCCGCCGCGCACCGGCTGCAGCGGTACGCCGTCGTCGCGGCCCTCGTGGTGCTCCTGGCGGTCGCGCCGGCGGCGCTGACCGCGGTGCTCGGGGGCACCGACACCGCGGCCGCCCCCGGTGCCGGGGTCGCCGCCGCGCAGGAGGCCGGGACCGGCGCCCCCGCGCCCGGGGTCGCGGAGGGCGCGCAGGGAGCCGGCGCCCCCGCGGACGGCGGGGGACCGGCGGACGCCGGCGGCGGGTCCGACGCGGACGGTCCGGCGGCCGGGCCGGCCGGCTCCGGGTCCGGCGCCCGAGGAGCCGGTGACCCCGGGGCAGCCACCACGGCACCGGGCACCACCGCAGCGGGCACGACGGCACCGGGCACCACTGCAGGGGGTACCACCGCGCCGGGCACCACCGCGCCCGGGACCTCGGCCCCGGACACGGCGTCGGCGACCCCGGGGTCCACCACCGCCCCGTCCACCGCGACCCCGTCGGGCACCGGCCCGCCGGCCGGCGGCGGCACGGCGGCCGGCAGCCCCACCGGCGGCACGACGACCGGCGCACCGGACCCCGGGACGACGCCGTCCACCGCCTCCGCCGAGACGCCTCCGGGGCCCGGCACCACCGGTTCCCCGGCGACCCCGACCGACCCCACCACCGAGCCGGGACCCACGACCGAGCCGGAGCCGACCACCGAGCCCGAACCGGAGCCCGAACCGGAGCCGCAGCCCGAGCCGGAGCCGCAGCCCGAGCCCGTCGCCGACCCGGTGGTCACGGCCGAGGCCCCCGCCACGTCCACGGAGACCCCGTGACCGCCGCCCCGTGCGCGCCCACCGGGCCGGTCCACCCCCGCGTCCGCGACCTCGCGGCCGGCTCCGGTCCCCTGCTCGTCCGCGGCGCCGGCGGCACCGGGAAGACCCGGCTGCTCGCCGAGCTGGCCGGTGCCTGGGCCCGGACCGGCGTGACCGTCCTCGACGGCCGCGCCGGCGACGTCGACCTGCCCGCCGGGGAGTTCGCGGTCGTCGTCGACGACGCCCACCGGCTGACGCAGGAGGTCGCCGACCGGCTGCGTCCGCTGCTGCGGCACCCGCACGGCCGCGTCGTCCTCGCCTTCCGCCCGTGGCCGCGGCCGGCGCCCCTCGCCGCGCTGCTGGCCGACGTGGGCGCCGACCGGCGGTCGGTGCTGCTCGGGCCCGCTGACCGCGCGCAGGTGGCCGACTGGGCCCGCGAGCGGCTCGGCACCGCCGCGACCCGCCCGCTGGTCGACGCCGTCGCCGTGCAGGCCGGCGGCCTCCCGGGCCTCACGCTCGTCCTGCTGGCCGCCCTGGCCTCGCGCCGGGCGGTGCACGGCGCGGCGGAGCCGCTCCGGGGGGCCGTGCCCGAGGAGGTGGCGGCGCGGGTCCGGGCCGACCTCGACGCCCTGGACGACGACACCCGGGGGCTGCTGCACGCCGTCGCGGCCGGTGCCCCCGTCGACGACGAGGTGCTGGGCGGGGTCCTCGGGATCCCGGCGGAGTGCACCGCCGAGCTGCTCACCGCCGCCCGGGCCACCGGCCTGCTGCAGGGCGGCGGCGCCGTCGTCCCGCTGGTGGCGTCGGTGCTGCTCGGGTCGGTGCCGCCGGACGTCACCCGCCGCACCCGCCGCCGGCTGCTGGGCCTGCTGCTCGACCGCGGCGAGGAGCCGCTGGAGCTCGCCCGCCGCCTGGCCGCCGACCGGGTCCGCGACCCCCGGGCGGCGGACCTGCTCGAGCGGTACGGCGACGCCGCGCTGGCGGCCGATCCGGTCCTGGCCGGCGAGCTGTGGTCCGAGGCGGTCGGCGCCGGCGCGCCCGCGGCGGCGCTGGCCACCCGGCGGGCCCAGGCCGCGGCGCTCACCGGCGACCTCGACGGCGCGCTGCAGTGGGCCGACGTCGCCCTCGCCGACCCGGCCGCGGCCGACCGTCCCCGCGCCGCCGGGGTGACGGCGACGGTGCTGGCCCAGCGGGGACTGCTGACCCGCGCCGCCGAGCTGTACCGCCTGGCCGGCCGGGAGCGGGCCGGCTCGGCGGCCCTGGCCCTGCTGGCGACCGGTGCGGCCGACGAGGCCGCTGCGGTGCTCGAGGGTCCCGGCTCGGGTCTCGGGCTGGCCAGCGTGCTGTCGGTGGGCGAGGAGCTGATGGCCCAGGGCGTCATCCAGTCGCTGCGCACGGGCGCGGAGGCCGCCGACGGCATCGCCGCGGCCCTGTCGACGCTGACCCGCTCGGCGGCGCTGCTCGAGCCGCTGGGCCGCGCCGCGCTGCTCCCCGACACCCCGGCGGCCCTGGCCGCGCTGGTGGGACTGCACAGCGGGGAACTGCCGGTGGCCGAGTCGGTGTTGCAGCGCGCGGTCGCCGCCGACCTCGGTGGCCCCTCGAGCCGGCCGCGGCACCTGCTGCTGCTGGCCTGGATCGCGATGCTGGCCGGCCGGATGACACGGGCCCGGGACCTGCTGGCGCAGGCACGCGAGGCCGCCGCCGGCCCGCTCGAGCCCCGCGACGACGTGTTCCTGCAGGGACTGGAGGTGGGGCTGGCCCGGCGCGACGGGGACGCCACGGCCGTGGTGGGTGCCTGGGTGCGGGCCCGCGAGGCCGTCGTCCGGCACCCGGTCGACCTGTTCACGCTGCTGCCGCTGGGCGAGCTGGTGGTGGCCGCGGCCCGGCTGCGCGACGGCGAGCGGCTGCGCTCGCAGCTGACGGCGGCCCAGACGCTGCTGCGCCGCCTCGGTGACCCGCAGCTGTGGGCGGTGCCGTTGCACTGGAGCGGCGCGCAGGCCGCGATCATCGCCGAGGACCGCGACGGGCTGCGGCCGCACGCGGCGGCCCTGGTCGCGGCGGCCCGCACCAGCCCCTACGCGGCCACGCTGGCCCGGGCCGGGCGCACCTGGCTGCAGGTGCTCAGCGACGAGATCGACCCCGCCGCCGTCGTGGCCACCGCCGAGGAGCTCACCGCCGTCGGGCTGGGGTGGGACGGCTCACGGCTGGCCGGCCAGGCCGCGGCCCGGGTGACCGACCTCCGGGCCCGCGCGGTGCTGCTGGCGTGCGCCCGCTCGGTCGCCGAGGGCGCCGGGTGCGAGCCGGCCGCGCCGGCGACGGACCCCGAGGGGACGCCCGCCTCCGGTGTCCCCGCGCCGCGGGGGCAGCTCAGCGACCGGGAGCGGGAGGTGGCGCGGCTGGTCGTGGCCGGGCAGACCTACCGGGAGATCGGCGGGCAGCTCTACATCTCGGCCAAGACGGTGGAGCACCACGTCTCGCGGATGCGCCAGCGGTTGGGCGCCGGCACCCGCTCGGACCTGCTGGCCCGGCTGCGCGCCGAGCTGGCCCAGGGAGCTTGACGAAGGACCCCTGTGCCCCCCGCCGCGCGCGCGCTCGCGAGCGGGACCCAGCACAGCGGGCGGGACATATAGCTCGCCGCCAGCGCG
>NZ_JBJGYX010000043.1:0-39335 GCF_054050195.1 Geodermatophilus sp. SYSU D00710 | reverse complement strand
CCTCTACGGGTCTCTTGTGTATGCGGCTGCAGACCACCCGTTAGAACGCTATCCCATGCCGGGTACGGCGGGCCCGGCGCCGGTGATGGGGCACCTGCGCCGCGGCGACCGGGCTGCCGTCGGCGTGCAGGAGCAGCGGCGCGTCGTCGTCGGCCCGGAGCCCGAGGGCGGCCCGGCGCCGGCGCAGCCGGTCCAGCTCGGCCGACGGCGGCACCGCCCCCAGGGTCAGCGAGGCCAGCTCGTCAGGACCGAGGCCGGCGTCCACCAGGGGGCGGGCCACCCGGTCCTGACCGGCCACGACGGCCTTCTGCAGGAAGTACCGCCGCAGCTCGACCAGGTCGGCCTCGGCCTCGCCCGGGAAGGTGCGCACGAAGTCGGCGTGCGCGGCGACCCCGCGGTTGATCTCGTCCGAGGCGTGGTGGTCGTCGAGCACCACGTCCGCACGGGTCACCCCCTCCACCGCGGACACCGCGTCGTAGGCGTCGGCGACCATGAGGAAGGAGAAGTTCGGCGCGCAGAAGAACGTCGGCAGGCGCAGCCGGACGTCCGCCACCCGACCGCCGTGGCCGTCGCCGGAGACGGTGCACGACGAGACGAAGCCCAGCTCCGTGATCGGCTCGTCGAGCTCCGGGTCGAGCACCGTCCCCAGCGCCGTCCAGACGGCGTCCCGCAGGGTCACGCCTGGCCCGTTCCCGCCAGGTCCTCGACCAGCTGCTCGCCGGGCTGCTGCTGGGGGATGGCCGGCGACTCGGGCAGCCGGCACTCGGGCGGCACCTCGATGCCGTAGAGCTCGGCGGCGTTGAGGCCGAGGATCTTCTTCTTGGTGGCGGTGGTGAGCCGCGGGTAGTCGGTGAACGCCTCGTCGTCGGGCATCTGCCAGTCGACGAAGCCCTCGACCTGCCACTTGGGCGTCCAGATGTTGTAGTCGCTGCCGAAGGTCAGCCGGTCCTCGCCCACCCAGAACAGCAACTCGCCCATCACCTTGGCGAAGAACTTCGGGCGGGCGTGCATGAGGCCGCCGATGACGACCGACAGCCCCGCGTAGACGTTGGGCTCCTGCACGGCCATGTAGACGAAGTCGTCGATGCGCGGGATGCCGGAGTGCTCGACGATGAAGTTCAGGTCCCGGAAGTCGGTGGCGGCCTGGTCGACGTCCTCGATGGCGAAGGCGTCCTTGTTCAGCGGCCAGATCGTGGGGCCCTTGTGCGGGTGGATGTTCTTGATGCCCAGCTCCTGGCACTTCTCCAGGAACCGGTAGGCCATCGGGTCGGTCAGCCGCCAGCCGCGCGAGCCGTCCTCGTGCCACTCGGCGGTGTAGACCTTCACGCCCTTGAGGTTCCAGCGCTCGGCGTCCTCCTCGAGCTGGCGCAGCCCCGCCTCGCCGTCGCGGGGGTCGAACCGGCCGTTGACGATGACCTTGTCCGCGTGCCGCTCCAGCAGCCGGGCGTTCTGCTCGGCGGTGTTGAAGCCGTCCTTGTACCAGTACTTCAGGTAGGTCGACTGGAAGACGGCCTTGTCGACGTGCCCCTCCTCGAACACGTCCCGGACCAGGTCGTCCTCGGAGACCTTGAGGTAGTGCTCGTAGTCCCAGTGGGTCTCCTCCGGGGCGAGCTTGTGGTAGCCGTAGAAGCAGTCGATCCAGCCCTTGGCGAGGTCCTCACGGCCCTCGACCCAGTTCTCCCGGCTGGCGTCCCAGAAGTGCATGTGGGCGTCGACGACGAAGTACTTCTCGCCATCCTTCTCGTACATGGCCTTCCACCTCTCGCGTCGGTCGGGGGCTGTCAGGGGGGATCAGGGGACGAGGACGGCGCGGCCGCGCACCTGGCCCGCGTCGAGGTCGTGCAGGGCGTCGACCGCCCGGTCCAGCGGGTACTTCTGGGTGTGCAGCGTGACCTGCCCGGACTGGGCCAGGACCATCAGCTCGGCGAGGTCGTCGTAGGTGCCGACGATGTTGCCGACGACGTTGCGCTCGGTGGCGATGACGTCCAGCGTCGGGATGCGCAGCTCCCCGCCGTACCCGACGACGTAGTAGGAACCGTCCGGCGCGGTCATCGCCCAGCCGTCCATCTCCGCGCCCTGCTCGGCGACGAAGTCGAAGACGACCTTGGCGCCGTCGCCGCCGGTGAGCTCCCTGACCGCGTCGACGTGCGAGCCGTCGGCCCGGACGATCTCGTGCGCGCCGATCTGCTCGGCCAGCGCGAGCGCGTCCCAGCTGCGGTCCACGACGACGATCCGTGCCGCGGTCAGCGCGGCGATGCACTGGATGGCGATGTGCCCGAGGCCGCCGGCGCCCTGGACGACCGCGGTGGTGCCGGGCCGCAGCAGCGGCTCGGCCTTGCGGACGGCGTGGTAGGCGGTGATCCCGGCGTCGGCCAGCGCGGCGACGTCCGACGGTTCGGTGCCGGGGTCGAGCTTCACGCAGGCGCGGGCCGTCGTCCGCAGGTACTCGGCCATCCCGCCGTCGTCGTTCGACAGCCCGGGGAAGAAGGCGTCGGTGCACTGCATGTCCTTGCCGGCCCGGCAGGCGCGGCACAGCCCGCAACTCGGCTGCGGGTGCAGGATCACCGGGTCGCCGACCGCGACGTTGGTGACCCCGTCGCCCACCTCGTGCACCCAGCCGGCGTTCTCGTGCCCGATCACGTAGGGCAGGTCGGGGTGCTGCACGTCGGCCCACTGGCCCTCGAGGATGTGCAGGTCGGTGCGGCACACCCCGGCCCCGCCGATCCGCACGACCACGTCGAGCGGGCCCTGCAGCTTCGGCTCGGCGACGTCGTCGATCGAGGGGTCCTCGTGGTACCGGTGGACGCGGACGGCTCGCATGTCGGGTGCCTCCTGTCGCACGGACGCGGGGCCGGTTCCGGGTCGGCCCGGGAGGCCGACGTTAGGGACGGGCGGGGAGGGGCCGTGTCTCGTTCTGAGACCTGCCCGCAGGCCCGGCGGGCGACGTCCCGCCCCGCTGAGCAGGGCAGACCCGCCGGCCGGTCCGCCCCACGGGGACGGGCCGGCCGGCGGCGGACGCCCAGGACGCGCCCGAGTCAGCCCATCGACGGGCCCAGCCCCAGCGACTGGGGGGTGCTGGCGTCGGGGGAGGGCTGGGGGATGCCCTCGTCGAGCGGGCCGAACTCGGTCATCAGGGCCTTGTTCCAGGGCGTCTGCTCCTCGGCCACCAGGGAGTCGGTGGTCAGGACGAGGCCGGCCACCGAGGCGCCGTTCTGCAGCGCGGAGCGCACCACCCGCAGCGGGTCGATGATGCCCAGCTCGACCATGTCGCCGTAGCGGCCCTCGAGGGCGTCGAACCCCTCGTCGACCGCCATCGTCGTCACGTGCTTGACGACCTCCTCGGCGTCGTGGCCGGCGTTGGCCGCGATGAGGTGCACCGGCTCGGTCAGGACGCTGCGCACGATCTCCACGCCGACCCGGTAGTCGCCGGTCACCTCCAGGGCGTCCAGCGCCGGCTCGGCGTGCAGCAGCGCGGCCCCGCCGCCGGCCAGGATGCCCTCCGCCATCGCCGCCCGGGTGGCCTGCAGCGAGTCGTCCACCCGGCTGCGGACCTCCTTGGCCTCGGCGTTGGTGGGTGCGCCGACCCGGATGACCGCGGCCTTGCCCGACAGGCGGGCGATGCGCTCGGAGAGGAAGTCCTCGTCGGTGCCGATGGTGGCCCGGTCCAACTCGGCGTGCAGCTGCACCAGCCGCCGCTCCCGGGCCGAGGCCTCGCCCCGCCCGCCGATGATCGTGGTGTGGTCGCCGGTGACCCGTACCTGGTCGGCCCGGCCCAGGTGGGCGGTCGTCATCTGCTCGAGCGCGAAGGACGACGCCCGCGAGTGCACCTGCCCGCCGGTGAGCGCGGCGATGTCCTCCAGCAGGTGGATGCGCTTCTCCCCGAAGCCGGGGGCCTGGATGGCCACGCACCGGAACAGGCCGTTGACGTGGTTGTGCACCAGCATCTGCAGCGCGGTGCCCTCCACGGCCTCGGCGATGATCGCCAGCGGCCGGGGCTGGCGCATGATGCTGTCGAGGACCGGCATGAGCTGCTTGACGTCGGTGATCTTGTGCGCGGTCAGCAGGACGTAGCAGTCCTCCAGGACCGCCTCGAGCCGGCCGACGTCGGTCACCATGTACGGCGAGACGTAGCCGTTGTCGAACTCGAAGTCCTCGACGAAGTCGACATCGATCCCGAGCACCGGCGAGTCCTCGACGGTCACCACGCCGCCCTCGCCGACCGCGTGCAGCGCCCGGGCCACGGCGTCGCCGATCGCCTCGTCGTCGTTGGCCGAGATCGCGGCGACCCGGCGGAAGTCGTCGAGGGTCTGCATCGGGTGCGCCACCCCGGCCAGGTGCTCGACCAGCCGGCCGACCGCGGTGTCGATGCCGCGCTTGACCAGCACCGGGTTGCCGCCGTCGGCGATGGCCGCCATGCCCTTCCGCACGATGGCCTCGGCCAGCACGATCGCCGTCGTCGTCCCGTCGCCGACGGTGTCGTTGGTCTTGATCGCCGCCTCTTTGACCAGCTGCGCGCCCATGTTCTGGAACGGGTCGCGCAGGTGGATCTCGCGGGCGATGGTCACCCCGTCGTTGGTGACGTCGGGCGAGCCGGTGATCTTCTCCAGGATCACGTAGCGGCCCTTGGGGCCGAGCGTGGTCCTGACGGCTGCCGCGAGTTGCTCGACGCCGGTCTGCAGCAGCTGCCGGGCGTCGGCGCCGAAGCGCAGTTCCTTGGCCATGGGTCCTCCTGGGCGCGGGTGGGGAGGGTGGGGTGCGGGGAAGGAGCCGCCGGCCGGGCACGACAGCACCCGGCCGGCGGCGGGAGGGGGATCAGCGGGCGACCGTCGGCAGGTCGAAGCCGAGGTACTCGGCGGCGTCCTCCGGGTTGGCGAACATGATCGTCCGGTCGTCCTCGTGGACCATCCGCCCGTAGTGGGTGGACATGCTCTCCTCGAGCGTGGCGGAGTCGAAGTAGCCCGACTCCTGGCCCAGGGCCTCGGACAGCTCGTCGTAGTCGAAGTCCATCCGGTTGACCGCGTCGAGGCGGATCATCGACGGCAGGTAGGTCGCCGTCACCCCGGGCTTGTCCTTCATGACGTCGGCGATCACCTCGCCGACCTGGTCGTTCATCAGCGTGATGCCGCACAGGTTCGACGACGTGGCGTTCCGGGCGCCGAACGTGCTCTGCGTCGCGGTCACTGGGCCAGCTCCCTCGGGGTCTTCAGGCCGAGGTCGCTGAGGATCCCGGCGAAGCGGTTCTTGGCGCGGTCGAGCGAGTCCTCGAAGCGGGGCGGCCGCGCGTCGGGCTGCGACCACAGCGGCTGCATGGTGCGGGCCGCGGCCAGGCAGCGGGGCACCCAGTGCGACAGCCAGCCCTGCATGAGCGCCCGGTTGTGGTCGGCGAACTCGCGGTCCTGCACAAGCGGGCCGAAGCAGGCCCGGGTCCAGGCCAGGTCGCGCTGGGCGTAGTCGTACTCGCCGGCCCCGACCACGGTCGGGGTCACGAAGTCGCCGTTGCCCGGGGCGGCCTGCATGACCAGCCCGCTGCGGAACAGCTCGCCGATCAGCGGCTCGAAGACGACGTTGGTCGCGAAGATCGCCTCGCCCCAGTCGTCCTGGATCGCCGGTAGCGCCTCGGTCACCTCGCGGGCGCCCTGCCACGCCTCGTCGTCCTTCCACGCCGACAGGTGGGCGGCCCCGTCGAAGCCGGGGACCTCCTCGGTGAGCGTCAGGTTGTACAGCGCGAGGTCCTGCGCGAAGCGGATCTTGTGGGCGCTGTTCACCGCCATCGCGGTGTTGTGCATGTTGGTCGGGCCGGAGCGCTCGTTGGCGGCGAACACGTAGAGGCCGAGGACGTGCTCGACGTGCATCCACGCGCCCACGCTGCGCTCGACGAAGTGCACCCAGTTGGTGCTCCACTGCTCGAAGGCCTTGGCGTTGCGCGCGTTCTCGACGTTCTGGTTGACCTGCCGGACGACGTTGGCGTTGTACCGGTAGATCGTCTGTTCCCACTCCTCGTTGGGATCGCGGAACTCGTGCCAGCCGTGGGCGGGCCACTGCAGGTCCTTGCCGCCGCCCCCGGTGCCCACGCCGCGCACCGGCTCGGGGTCGTCCACGCCCCAGGCCTTGAGCTTGGTCCAGGTCAGCGGGTAGCCGGTCTGGCCGTCGGCGAAGCCGTAGATCCAGCCCTGCATGAGGTAGTGCCGCGGGTCGGGCTGCACCTCGACGGTGACGTCCTCGTAGATGGTCTGCTTGCGCTTCGCCGGCGTGTAGTAGTTGTAGCGGCGGGCGGAGGGACCGGAGTCGGGGAACTCCCTGGCGCCGGCCTCGGCGTCGGTGAAGTTCACCCGCGGCACGCTGCGCGGTGGACGTTCGGGCGTGGCGGCGGGCCGTTCCTGGGTTGCGGTCATGGGGTCAGTCCTCGCCTTCCGGTTCACCGGTGGTGGTGAACTTGTCGTAGAAGATGTGGTCCTCGCTGCGCCCGAGGCGGGTGAGCGTGCCGATCGCCGCCTCGACCATCGGAGGCGGTCCGCAGACATAGGCGTCCACGCCGCCGAGGGCGGACTCGCGCCGGGCCACGACGTCGGTGATCAGGCCCGTCTCGCCGCCCCAGTCGTCGTCCGGGTCCGGTTCGGACAGGGCCGGGACGTAGGTCAGGCCGGGCAGTTGCTCCTGCAGGCGGTGCAACTCCTCCCCGAAGCACAGGTCGCGCCGGCCCCGTGCCCCGTAGTAGAAGGTGACCTTCCGCTCGACACCGCGTTCAGCCATCGAGCGGAGCAGGGCCAGCAGCGGCGCGATGCCGGCCCCGCCCCCGACGAAGAGCAGGTCCGCCGGGCTGCTCTCGCGGAGCCGGAAGGCGCCGAACGGGCCCTCGACCTCCAGCCGGTCCCCGGGGCGCATCCCCGGCAGCAGGGAGGAGAACAGCCCCCCGGGGTAGACCCGGATGACGAACTCGAACAGGCCCTCCCGGCTCGGGGTGTTGGCCATCGAGAACGAGCGGGTGGCGTCGTGGCCGGGGACCCGGAAGTCCATGTACTGACCCGGGAAGAACTTGATCTCCTCGGGCTCGACCAGCCGGACCACCAGGTGCCGCATGTCGTGGGTGACCGGCTCGTTGGACACCACCTCGACCGTGCCCTGCCGCAGCGGCAGGCCCGAGCAGATGACCTCCTCGTCGTAGTTCAGCAGCTCGATGACGAGGTCCTCGTAGGCGTGCGCCCGGCAGAGCAGGGTCTGCCCCTCCTCTCTCTCGAAGTCCGGGAGCGCGAAGGTGGAGTAGCTGTCCAGCTCGACGTCCTCCCCCTCGAGCAGGAAGGACTTGCAGGAGGCGCACTGCCCCTCCTTGCAGCCGTGCATGAGCTGGACGCCCTGCTCGGCCGCGGCGCGGAGGATCGTCTGCTCGGAGTCGACCTCGATCTCGATGCCGACCGGTTCGAACCGGACGTGGTGCTTCTCGCCCACGGGCCCCGCCTCTCAGGTGCTGGCCGCTCGGGTGCTGGCCGCTCGGGTGCCGGCCGCTCGGGTGCCGGAGTGCCTCCGGGGGGCCGGCCCGGTTCCGGGTCGGCGCGCTGCCCCCTCCCCGGACCGGCCGGACACGCGGGGTCCCGGGCACGCCGGCCTCCGGCCGGGTGCCGCCGTACCGGGGAGGGAGCGGTGGCGGGGGAGGGCCGGGCGGGCCCGACCCTCCCCCTCGCCTGACCCGCGCTCAGGCGTCTGCGGGGGCGGGACGACCGGCCGGGCCCTGCTTCCGGTAGTCCGCGATGAACGCCGTCCGCTGCTCGTCGGTCATCTCGTTGAACAGGACGTTCGGGCTCTGCAGCGCCGGCAGCCGCTTCAGGTGCTCGGTCGTCCACATCCGCTTCGGGTCGAGGTCGAGGTGCGGCTGGGCGGTCATCGTCTTCCTGTCGTCGCGCACGTAGCCGAGGTCCTCGACGACCTTGTCCCACGTCCAGCCGTGGTAGAGCGTCTCCCACTCGCGGTGCCCGACCAGGCGGCCCATGTTCGGCGTCTCGCGTCCCTCGTACACGGGGCGGAAGGCGACGACGTCGGTCCACTTGCAGGTCTCGCTGCAGTAGGTGCGGTGCATGCCGTCGATCTCCGCGGTCTGGATGTCCTCGCGGATCAGGCAGGGCACCATGCACGTCCAGCAGCGGGCCGGGTACACGTAGTCGACGTCCTCACCGACGATCGGCTTGTGGCCGTTCGGGACGGCCAGCCGGCTGTAGTTCTCCCACCACTTGCCGTACTTGTCGTACCAGCCCGGGTACTTGTGCTCGAACCACTCGAAGTCCTCGTCGGTCATCGGGTCGATGCGCCAGTAGTTGGCCAGCCACCCGGTGGCGAAGAACTGCGCGACCTCGTGCACGTAGCCCTTGTCCCAGATGCGGTCCCAGGCCTGCTCGACGAGGTCGTGCGGCACGGTGAGGCCGTACTTCTCCAGCGGGACGAGGTAGCTGCGGTAGTAGTCGTCGTAGATCCAGCGACGCCACATCTCGGCGTAGGACTCGCGGTCCTTGCGGCGGTCCTTGGTGCCGTACTCGATGAAGGTGCCGATGGCCGCGTCGACCACACAGTGGTTGTTCCACCACGCGTAGCGCAGGTCGCGCTCGAGCAGTTGGCGGTTGCTCTCGTCCGACAGTGCCATGAGCAGCGTCGCGTACCCGTTGGAGATGTGCCGCGACTCGTCGGACTGCACCGAGTGGAAGACGGTCGGCAGCAGGTAGTCGCCGTTGGCCGCCGCCTCGGCGGGCATCGCCACGAACAGCGTGTTCGTGAACGCGGTCTCGGCGACGATGGTCAGGTAGATGCTCGCCGCGGTGATGGCGTCACCGGTGATGAACCCCTCGGCGAACTGCCGGCCGATGGTGCCCGCGTAGTCGTTGTGGAAGTTGCGCAGGCTGTTGTTGAAGCCGGCCGGGTCGATGTAGTTGTTCATGTACAGGCGCTTGAGGTTCTGCTGGATCGTCGAGTGCCGGACCTCGTCGATCATCTGGATCGCCTGGCCGTTGTGCAGCTCCGGGTTCGGCACCGCCTGGAACAGCATCGGCATCGAGCGGGCCGCGGAGATCTCCGGCAGCGGGATGATCGAGAGGAACAGCTTCTGCCACTCCAGCCAGCGCGGCTGCACCTGGCGGAACATGTTCCCGCGTATCGCGCCGTCCTCGGCGCCGTAGACGCGGTTGTCCTTCTCCTCCTCCATGGGGAAGTAGGACCGCAGGATCTGCTTGAGCGGGTCCTTCTTCTGCGCCTTGTGGAAGGTGTAGTCGGTCCCGTACTTCATGTACGGCTCGTGGTAGGCCGGCTCCCAGGCCAGCTCCTGGATCTTCTGGTGGGCCTTCGCCAGGCTCTGCCGACTCACGTCGTCTCCTCACGGTCGTCGGGTCGTCGGGTCGGACTCGGTTCGGCGCCCACTCCGCCGACGGGCGTCGGTGGAGGAGGCGGACGCGATCCCGGAGCCGGACGGGCGCGGGCGTTCCACTCCGGTGCGCACGGACGGCGCCGTCTGTCCGGGGCGCCGCACGTCCGCAGTGGCATCCCATTCCCGGCCCCGCATGCCCGTGGTCTCAATATGAGACGCACGTCACCGTGCCGACACCCCGACGGTGGGCCCCTAGAGTGCGGCCGCGGGCGTCCAACGGGGTGGGTCCCGGGGTCGCTCCTCCGAGTGGGCGGAGGTGGGCAGGTGACGGTGTCACCGCAGTTCGCACCGGATCGGGCGTCGGCCGACCCCGCGCTGCGGCAGGCCGCGGGTGGGTACCTGGTGCGGGCGCGGGAGCTCTTCCTGGCCGACGGGCCAGTGCCCCCGGGCGTCGTCCGGACCCCCATCCTCGCGTCCTGGACCCGCTCGCGGCTGTGGGAGGTGCGGCCCGACCGGCTCGAGCTCGGCCTCGAGCGCGACACCGGGCCCGACACACCGCTGCGGCGGGCCGCCGAGCCGGTCCTGCGCGACATCGCCGACCTGTTCGCCACCGAGCCGGTCAGCGTCATCCTGTGCGACGCCGACGGGTTCGTACTCAGCCGGCGGACCGGCGACTCCGGCCTCGAGCAGTACCTCGACCGGGTGTGGCTGGCACCGGGGTACAGCTACGGCGAGCGGGTGGTGGGGACCAACGGCATCGGCACCGCCCTCGAGGCGCGGGGGTCGGCACAGGTCTTCGGTCACGAGCACTACGCGGAGGGGCTGGAGGTCCTGGCCTGCGCCGGGACGCTGGTCCGCGACCCGGTGTCCGGGCGGGTGCTCGGCGTCCTCGACCTCACCTGCTGGGACCGGGACGCCGGCCCGCTGCTGATCGCCACCGCGGCGACGCTCGCCCGGCGCATCGAGAAGGTCCTGCTCGACCAGTCCGGCCGGCACGAGGTCGCGGTGCTCTCCGACTACCTGACCGCCTGCCGGCGCAACCGCGGGCCGGTCCTCGCCATCGGTGCGGACCTGCTGATGATGAACGACCGCGCCCGCCGGCAGCTCGACCCCGCCGATCAGGCGCCGCTGCTGGCAGAGGCGCGGGAGGCGCTCGCGGCGGGCCGGCGCCACCCGCTCCTGGTGGACCTCCCCAGCGGGCGCACCGCGAAGCTCCACTGCCGGCCCACGCCCGGCGCCTCCGGCGCGGTCAGCGGCGTGGTCGACGTCCAGTTGGTCGGTCCCGCGGAGACCGTCCCGGCCCGGTCGCGCCCGCGGGCACCCGTCGTCCTGCCCGCTGCGGTCGGGTCGAGCGCGGCCTGGCGCCGGTGCTGCGAGGCGGTCGACCGGCACCTGCAGGCGCGGGAGTGGCTGGTGCTGGAGGGTGAGGCGGGCAGCGGGCGCGAGACCTTGGCCCGCGCGGCCCACCAGGCCCGCACGCCCGCCGGCCGGCTGCGCGTCCTCGCCGCCGGGGACCCCGGCCGCGACTGGGCGGCCGAGGTGGCCGAGGAGCTCGAGGGGGGCGTGGGGACGCTCGTCCTCAGCGACGTCGACCGGCTGACCGGCGAGGCGCTCGCCGACCTCGTCGACGTGCTCCACCCACTGCGGGAGTCGACGGCGGCGAGCCGGCCGTGGGTGGTCGCGACCGTCGCGCCGCCGGCGAGCAACCCGGGGCCGGAGCTCGCCGAGCTGCTCGCCTGCTTCCCGCGCACGCTCGAGGTGCCCCCCCTGCGGCGGCACGTCGAGGACGTCACCGACCTCGTGCCCCACCTGCTCGGCCGGCTCAGCCGGGGCACCACCGTGCGGTGCTCGCCCGAGGTGATGCGGGTGTTCCGGCACAACCGCTGGCCCGGCAACGTCGACCAGCTGTTCGCCGTCCTCCGGCAGGTCGTGTCCCGGCGGCGGGCGGGGGTGGTCGAGCCGGCCGACCTGCCCGCGGAGTGCTGGGTGACCGGCAAGCGGGTGCTCACGCCGCTGGAGTCGCTGGAGTGCGACGCCATCGTGCAGGCGCTGCTGGACGCCGGGGGCAACAAGAAGGAGGCCGCCCGCCGGCTGTCGATGTCCCGCGCCACGATCTACCGCAAGATCCGGGACTACGGGATCGTGCTGCCCGGCACGGTGAAGCGGGCAGGTGAGGGCTGATGTCCGACGTCGCCGTCCCCGTCCTCCTGCTGGGCCTGCTCACCCTGCTCGGGACGGCCGTGTTCGTCCTCGTCGCCCCCCTCACGCCGCGGGACGAGGTGCCGGCCTGCTGCCGGCCCCGGGTCGACTCCTTCGCCGCGCACACCCGGGGCACGCTGATGGCGGCCGGCACGGCGACCGGCGTCGGTGCCGTGCTGCTCCTGCTCGACCTGGCCTAGCCGTACCCGGCCCCTCCGGGGTGGTGCGGCCCCTGCTCGCCACTGCGCCGGCCCGCACGCTGGCGCGGCGGGTCGACCCGGTGACCGTGCGGACGGCCGTGCGGAAGCGGCTGGAGCCCCACCGCACCGCGGCGGGGGCCACCGGCTGGTCGACCTCGTGCGGCTGCTGGTGGCGCGGCCACGCTGACCGCCCCGGGTGGGACCACCGCCGGGCACCGGGCTGGGCGTCAGCAGGGCGGCGCCGCGGTCGACGGCGCCCAGGACCCGGGCCTCCGGTGGTGCGCGTGAGGGGAGGGCTCGGCGGACGACGGGGACCCCCGCTCGGCGATGATGCGCCGGTGGGGACCACCGAGCCGTTCGCGCACCGGTCCGGGTCCGTGCTGCGGTGAGGGTCCTCGACGCGGACGACGTCGCCGCCCTCGGCCCGGCGGCCGCGGTGCGGGCGGTCACGGAGGCGCTGCGGGGCGGGCTCGACCCCGCTGCCGACCCGGCCCGCCTCCCGGTCGGCCTGGCGCGGGGGCAGTTCCTGCTGATGCCGTCGGAGGCGGCCGGCGCAGCCGGGGTGAAGGTGGCGACCGTCGCCCCGGGCAACCCGGCCCGTGGGCTGCCCCGCGTCCAGGCCGCCTACCTGCTGTTCGACGCGGAGACCCTCGCGCTGCGCGCGGTTCTCGACGGCACGGCGCTCACCACGCTGCGCACCCCCGCGGTCTCCGTCGCCGCCGCCCTCCCGCGGCTGCCCGACCGCCCCCTCCGGGTCGCGGTGGTCGGCGCCGGCCCGCAGGCCACCGGCCACGTCGCCACGCTGGCCGCCGTCCGCCCCCTGGACGCCGTCACGTACCTGGTCCGCGACCCGTCCCGGACCCCGCTCGACGCGGTCGCGCTCGGGACGCCACGGGCCGAGCAGCAGCTGCGCTCGGCCGACGTGGTCGTCTGCGCGACCTCGGCCCGGTCCCCGCTGTTCGACTCCGCCCTGCTGCGCGACGACGCCGCGGTGGTCGCCGTCGGCTCGCACGAGCCCGACGCCCGCGAGCTCGACGCCGCGCTGCTCGGCCGCGCCACCGTCGTCGTCGAGGACGTCGCGACGGCGCTGCGCGAGGCCGGGGACGTCGTGCTCGCGATCGCCGAGGGCGCGCTGACCCCGGCCGACCTGGTGCCCCTGCGCGACGTCGTCACCGGTGCGGTCGCCGTTCCCGCCGACCGGCCGCTGGTGGTCAAGACCGTGGGGATGTCCTGGCAGGACCTCGTCGTCGCGACGGCGGTGGCCGGACGCCACGGAGCCTGAGCCTCAGTTGATGCAGCTCTCGTCCGCCGCCGTGCGGGGCGCCTCGGCGCTGGGCTCACCGGCCGGCTCGGGCGGCGTGGTCGGCTCACCGATGCCGTTGAAGTCGCTGCCCAGGACCAGCTGCACGGTGCCGCTGCCGACGTCCTCGCTGACCTCGGTGAGGGCGCCGGGGACCTGCGCGGCGAGCGTGGCGGCCAGCGCCTCGTCGCCGGCAGCGTGCCGGATGACGGTCTGCTCGTAGTCGCTGCTGTCGGCGTTGCCGGTGGCGGTCACCGTGAACCCGGCGGCCTCGAGGTCCGCGGTCGCCTCGGCGGCGATCCCCGAGGTGCCCGAGCCGTTGTAGACCTCCACCGACACCTCCGAGGGCGCCACCGGAGCCGGGGGCTCGGGCGCGGGTGCCGGGGCCTCCGGCTCGGCGGAGAGGGTGGCGAAGAAGTCGGCCAGGGTGTCCTCGTCGGCGAGGCGCACGATCGACCGGCCGTCCTCGTCGCGGGCCGCGGCGTCGGCGATGGGCACGGTCTGGAACTCGATGCTCCCGGCGGTCACCGACTGCATCTGCTGCGCGAGGTCGAGGAGGTCGAGGTCCTCGTCGACGGTGAGCGACTCCGACGCCGCCTCGATCAGGTCCCGCTGCGTGCCGAGGTCGAGCAGCACGTCCTGCGACAGGACCTTGCGCAGCACGCCGCCGATGAACACCTGCTGGCGGACGATGCGGTCGAGGTCGCCGCGGGGGAGGGCCGCGCTGCCGTCCGGCCGGACGCCCTGCCGCTGGCGGACGAAGGCCAGCGCCTCGGCGCCGCTGATCGTCTGCTCGCCGGCCGGGAAGAACGCGCCGGAGAACTCGCGGTCGTCGACGGCGTGGCAGAGGTTGACCTCGACGCCGCCGACGACGCTGGTGAGCTCGAAGAAGCCGAGCAGGTCGACCTCGGCGTAGTGGTCGATCCGCAGGCCGCTGAGCTGGCTGATCGTGCGGATGAGCAGCTGCGCGCCCGCGGCCTGCTTCTCCTCGTCAGGGGCGGAGTCGTCGACCTCCTCGTAGCCGCGCGCGTAGGCGGCGTTGAGCTTGTCCATCCCGTGGCCGGGGATCTCCACGTAGGAGTCGCGCGGGAAGGAGACGAACGAGGCGCGCGACCCGTCGGCCGGGACGTGCACCAGGATCATCGTGTCGGTGTTGATGCCGGAGTCCACGCCGGCGCTGAGCTCGGCGAGCTGCTCGGGGGTGAGCGCGGCGCGGCTGTCGTTGCCGACCAGCAGCAGGTTCATCGCCTCCGGCGCGCCGCCGGTGTCGGCGTTGCCGTCGGTGGGGATGGCATCGGTGCGGTTGACCGTGGCCTCGGCCACCCGGCCCAGGTACCAGCCCCAGCCGCTGCCGGCCAGCACGACGAGCGACACGAGCACGGCCACGGCGCGGCCGAGGACGACGGCCGGGGCGGTGCGACGGCGCGGCGTCCCGACCCGGCGGCTCCCGTGCGGGCCGGTGGCCTCGGCGGGACCGGAGCCGCGGGCGTGGGGGGAACGGCCGGCGCGGGGGTCGAGCCGCGCCGGGAGCGGCCGGGCCGGGGGGTCGCCGTGCTGGTCGCGGTCGCGGCTCACAAGATCGAGGTTAGGGGCGTCCGGCGTCGGGTGGTGGTTCCGGCACCGTCGTGCTCGGTGGTGCCGGGCGAGACCCTCCCAGGGCCCCCGGGGGAGGCCCTGGGAGAGGAGGCCCTGGGAGGGGACGCCTACTGGGTCGCCTGCTCCTGGCGACGCGGCAGCACCCAGCCCGGCCGCACGTAGTGGCAGGTGTACCCGTACGGGAACTTCTGCAGGTAGTCCTGGTGCTCCTCCTCGGCCTCCCAGAACGGGCCGGCCGCGGTCACCTCGGTGACGACCTTGCCGGGCCACAGCCCCGACGCGTCGACGTCGGCGATCGTGTCCTCGGCGACGCGCTTCTGCTCGTCGCTCGTGTAGAAGACCGCCGAGCGGTAGCTCCGGCCGACGTCGTTGCCCTGACGGTCGACCGTCGTCGGGTCGTGGATCTGGAAGAAGAACTCCAGCAGCTCGCGGAACGAGATCACGTCGGGGTCGAAGACGACCTCGACCGCTTCCGCGTGGTCGCCGTGGTTGCGGTAGGTGGCGTTCGGCGTGTCACCGCCCGAGTAACCGACCCGGGTCGACACCACCCCCGGGCGCTTGCGCAGCAGGTCCTGCGCACCCCAGAAGCAACCGCCGGCCAGGATCGCCGTCTCAGTGGTCATCGTCTGCCCTTCCTTGTTCGGGACGCTGGCAGAACGCCACGGCGCCTGCCGGGATTCCGCCCTGCGTCATGGCAGGGACGATCCCGGGGGCGTCGAGGCGCGCCGGATCCTGCCGCGCTGACCTGCACGGATGTCGGTGGGGCGGGTGGGGCTCGAACCCACGACCCAGGGATTATGAGGTATCTCAGGGCCCTCCGCTGACCTGCATGATTATCGGTGATTTGCTCTCTGACCTGCGGTTTCATGGTTGGCGGCCGCTGGTCATCGATGGTCCGAAACGGCCCTTTTGTGGGCACGGTGTGGGCACGGTGTGGGCGCGGCGGGTACACATACCGGGCGCGGGTATCCTGCATCGCCCATCCCGGCAGAAGCCGATTGGGTCACTCCCCGGCGGTGTGCTGGACACGTTCTCGGCTGCGGTGATGTCCGCGCTGCGCGCTGGCCAGAGGCCTCCCGCGGAATGGCTCCAGGCCGAGGCGTCGGCGACCCTCAGAAGCGAGGTGCGGGCGTGTGGCGTTCCGGATCTGTCGCAGGCCGCGCATAGGGTCGCTGCGTGTAGCCCCGCCGGGACCGTCCGTGGATCCGGCCGTACCTCCGTCGGCTACCTGGGAGGGCGAGCAGTTTGATGTCGGTCGTGCAGGTATCGGGGCAGTCAGCCCTCCGTCCGCCCACTCGGGCGCTCCTACGGGCTGAGGCCGCCCCCACGCCGACGGTTGGGTCCACCCTGCAGATGAAGGGGGTGACGTGGTAGTGGCTCTCAAGAAGTCAGACCTGTACAGCTCGCTGTGGCGGAGTTGCGATGAGCTGCGCGGCGGCATGGACGCCGGCCAGTACAAGGACTACATCCTCACGTTGCTTTTCGTGAAGTACGTGACGGACAAGGCCAAGACCGACCGCAACAGTCTGATCGACGTCCCGGCCGGCGGCTCCTTCGACGACATGGTCGCGCTCAAGGGCGACAAGGAAATCGGCGACAAGATCAATAAGATCATCGGCAAGCTAGCCGAAGCCAACGGCCTCGAGAAGGTCATCGACCTGGCCGACTTCAACGACGAGGAGAAGCTCGGCAAGGGCAAGGAGATGCAGGACCGGCTCTCCAAGCTCGTCACGATCTTCGCCGACCTCGACTTCCGTGGCTCGCGCGCCGAAGGCGACGACCTCCTGGGTGACGCCTACGAGTACCTGATGCGGCACTTCGCCACCGAGTCGGGCAAGAGCAAGGGGCAGTTCTATACGCCGGCCGAGGTCTCCCGCATCCTCGCCAAGGTCATCGGCATCGGGCCGAACACGCGACAGGACGACACCGTCTACGACCCCACGTGCGGCTCGGGCTCGCTCCTACTCAAGGTGGCCGACGAGGCACCGCGCGGCATCTCCATCTACGGCCAGGAAAAGGACAACGCCACCTGGGCGCTGTCTCGGATGAACATGATCCTGCACGGCAATGAGGACGCGGAAATCCGCAAGGGCGACACGATCACCAACCCGCAGTTCACGGCTGGTGGGCAGCTCCGCACGTTCGACTTCGCCGTCGCCAACCCGCCGTTCTCCATCAAGTCCTGGAGCAACGGTCTGGAGAACGCCTACGGCCGCTTCGAGTTCGGCAGGCCCCCGGAGAAGAACGGCGACTACGCCTTCCTGCTGCACATCCTCAAGTCGCTCAAGAGCACCGGCAAGGCGGCGGTCATCCTGCCGCACGGTGTCCTGTTCCGCGGCAACGCCGAGGCGACCATCCGCAAGGAGCTGCTCCGACGCGGCTACATCAAGGGCGTCATCGGCCTGCCCGCCAACCTCTTCTACGGCACGGGCATCCCGGCCTGCATCGTCGTGCTGGATAAGGAGAACGCCCAGGCGCGGACCGGCGTCTTCATGATCGACGCCTCCAAGGGCTTCATGAAGGATGGCCCCAAGAACCGCCTCCGCAGCCAGGACATCCACAAGATCGTCGATGTCTTCACGCGTCAGCTTGAGATCGACCGCTACTCGCGGATCGTGCCCCTCGCGGAGATCGCGGACCCGAAGAACGACTACAACCTCAACATCCCGCGCTACATCGACTCTAGCGAACCCGAGGATCTGCAGGACCTCAACGCGCACCTGCACGGGGGCATCCCGAACTGCGACCTCGACGCACTCGCCGGCTACTGGGATGCGTTCCCCTCACTCCGAGCCAGGCTGTTCAAGGACAACCGTCCCGGCTACAGCGACCTAGCCATCAGGGTGGAGCAAGTCCAGCAGGCGATCCTGGACTCCGAGGAGTTCAAGAAGTTCGCCAGCGAGGCCGGCACCATCGTCGACGACTGGTTCGCCGCTCACCGGCCGATCCTGCAGGCCATCGACGGCACGACCGTGCCCAAGGAACTCATCGCCAGCCTTGGTGACGACCTGCTCGCCCGCTTCAACAACGTGCCGCTGCTCGACGAGTACGACGTCTACGAACAGCTGATGACCTACTGGCATGACGTCATGCACGACGACGTCTTCCTCGTGATGAACGACGGCTGGCTGGATGCGGCCAAGCCGCGCAAGACCATCGAGGATAAGGAGCGCAAGCTCTCGGAGACCCCCGACCTCGTCGTTGGCTCCGGTCGCGGTGCCACCAAGTACAAGATGGACCTCATTCCGCCGGCGCTTGTCGTTGCTCGGTTCCTTGCCGACGAGCAGGCCGAGGTCGACAGGCTGACCCTGGCGGCCGAGGAGGCATCTCGGGCGGTCGAGGAGTTCGTTGAAGAGCACGCCGTCGAGGACGGTCGGCTGGCGGACGCCATGGACGACGAGAAGGTCAGCAGGGCGCTTGTCGTGGCCCGCTTGAAGGTGGCCAAGCGCGAGGGCGCGGAAGCCGAAGAGATCGAGGCGCTGGAGCGCCTGCTTTCTCTCTACGACAGCGAGGCGACCGCCAAGAAGGCAGCCAAGGACGCGCAGGCAGCACTCGACCTCGCCGCCTTGAAAAAGTACGGCGAGCTGACGACGCCGGAAGTCAAGCAACTGGTGCTCGACGACAAGTGGCATGCCACCATCGCCACCCGCGTCGCCAGCGAGGCCACGGCGCTCACGCTCGCCCTCGTCCAGCGGATCCGGCAACTCGGTCAGCGGTACGCGGAGACCGCGAGCGCGCTCGACGCTGAGCTAAGGCGCCTCGACGAGAAGGTTGCTGAGCACTTGGCGGCCATGGGAGTCAGGTCATGACCCGCCCAGTATGGGAACAAGTGGGCCTGGGGGATGCGGTCGAGTTTCTTGATTCCCGACGACGACCAGTCAAGGTTGGCGATCGAGCAAAGATGCGCGGCTCAGTCCCCTATTACGGAGCATCTGGAATCGTTGATCACGTCAACAGATATCTCTTCGATGAGGACTTGATCCTGCTTGGTGAGGACGGGGAGAATATCCTTAGTAGGGTGGTCCCGTTAGCGTTCAAGATCTCCGGGAAGTCCTGGGTAAACAATCACGCCCATGTCCTTCGACCTCGTCGGGGCTTCGATATTGATTTTCTAGCGGAATATCTAGAGAGCCTCGACTATGCAGACCTAAACACCGGCACGGCTCAACCGAAGTTGAATAAGCGGTCATGCCTCAGGATCGGCGTCGCCAAGCCGCCCCTTAGAGAGCAGCGTCAGATTGCGAAGGCACTCGGCGACGTCGATGAGTTGATCGCGCTGCTCGAACGACTGATTGACAAGAAGCAGGCGATAAAGCAGGGCATGATGCAGCAGCTGTTGACTGGCCGCGCACGCTTGCCTACCTTCAATGGCCGGTGGCAATTCTCTCGTCTCGGGGACGTGCTCACTGTGCGTCACGGGAGAAACCAGCGGGCCGTCGAGGTGCCTTCTGGGAGATATCCAATCCTTGCCACCGGCGGGCAGATTGGATGGACGAATACTCCACTCTACAGCAAGCCTTCGGTGCTCATTGGGCGGAAAGGGACGATTGATCGACCTCAATTCCAAGATCGCCCATTCTGGACTGTCGACACGCTGTTCTACACTGACATTTCGCCGACCGCTGACCCGCGATTCCTCTACTACATATTCCTGACGGTCGACTGGCGATCTATGAACGAGGCATCCGGAGTGCCCAGCCTGAGCTCGACTCGCATCGAGGGTGTTGAGGTGAAACTTCCCGGAATCGCTGAGCAGATCGCTATTCGCGACGTGCTCGATGATGTGGACCGAGAGATCGCGCTGCTGCATGAGCGACTCAGGAAGGCCCGTGACCTGAAGACTGGCATGATGCAGCAGCTGCTCACCGGTCGCACACGGTTGCCCGTGGAGGCCGTGTCATGACCAACGTCGGTCAGCTTGAGCGCCTGGCTCAGGACCGCGTCGTTCAGCTGTTCGCGGAGCGGCTGGGCTACGAGTACCTCGGCAATTGGGAGTACCGCGACGGCAACTCGAACGTGGAGGTCGGGCTGCTGTCGCAGAGCCTGCGTGCTCGCGCGTACGACGACAACCTGATCAACAAGACGATCGACAAGCTGAGGAGCGACGCCTCACTCGGTGGCGGACGTGGCCTCTATGAAGCCAACCGCGACGTCTACGGCCTGCTCCGCTACGGGGTGAAGGTCAAGCCGGGTATCGGCGAGCAGACCGAGACGGTCTGGCTCATCGACTGGGCTCGCCCCGAGGCCAACCACTTCGCGCTCGCCGAAGAAGTCACCGTGCTGGGCCAGCACACCAAGCGTCCCGACGTGGTGCTCTACGTCAACGGCATCGCGCTGGTGACCCTGGAGTTGAAGCGCTCAAAGGTGGCCGTCTCCGAGGGCATCCGGCAGACGATCGGCAACCAGTCCCGCGACTTCATCCGGTCGTTCTTCACCACGGTGCAGTTGGTCATGGCCGGCAACGACGTCGAAGGCCTTCGCTACGGCGTCATCGACACCCCGGAGAAGTACTGGCTGGACTGGAAAGAGCCCTCGGACATCGCCGACCCGCTCGACCGCGGGGTGACCCAGCTGTGCTCCAAGCAGCGCCTGCTCGAGCTGATCCACGACTTCATGGTGTTCGACGCCGGGGTGAAGAAGACGGCGCGGCACAACCAGTACTTCGGGGTGAAGGCCGCCCAGGCGCGCATCGCCAAGCGCGAAGGCGGCATCATTTGGCACACCCAGGGTTCGGGCAAGTCGCTGACGATGGTCTGGCTGGCCAAGTGGATCCGGGAGCATCAGAAGGACCCGCGTGTCCTGCTGATCACCGACCGCACCGAGCTGGACGAGCAGATCGAGCAGGTCTTCGGCGGGGTGGACGAGGCCATCTACCGCACCAAGAGCGGCGGGGACCTGCTGGCCACCCTGAACGCATCCGAGGAGTGGCTGATGTGCTCGCTGGTGCACAAGTTCCGCGGCTCGGACGACGACTCGGTCCGGGACGCCGCCGATGGCGAATTCATTCGTGAGCTTAACGCCAGCGTCCCGAGCGACTTCAAGACCAAGGGCAACCTGTTCGTCTTCGTCGACGAGGCGCACCGTACCCAGTCGGGCAAGATGCACGCCGCCATGAAGCAGCTGCTGCCCGAGGCGATGTTCATCGGCTTCACCGGAACGCCGCTGCTCAAGGCGGACAAGGCCACCAGCATCGAGACGTTCGGCAGCTTCATCCACACCTACAAGTTCGACGAGGCCGTCGAGGACGGCGTCGTGCTCGACCTGCGCTACGAGGCCCGCAACATCGACCAGGACCTCACCAGCCCGGAGAAGGTCGACAAATGGTTCGAGGCCAAGACCAAAGGCATGACCGACCTGTCGCGGGCCGAGCTGAAGAAGCGCTGGGGCACGCTGCAGAAGGTCGTCTCGTCCGAACCTCGGGCCCGGCAGATCGTCGACGACATCCTGCTCGACATGGAGATCAAGCCGCGCCTGTCTGACGGGCGTGGTAACGCCATGCTGGTCGGCCAGAGCATCTACCAGGCCTGCAAGTTCTACGAGCTGTTCCGCCAGGCCGGCTTCAAGGGCAAGTGCGCCATCATCACCAGCTACGCGCCGCAGGCGGGCGACATCTCCAAGGAGGACGCCGGCGCCGGGGCCACGGAGAAGCTGCGCCAGTACGACATCTACCGGCAGATGCTCGCCGACTACTTCGACGAGCCCGCCGACGTCGCGATGACCAAGGTTGAAGAGTTCGAGCGCCAGGTCAAAGAGAAGTTCGTCAAGCAGCCGGGCCAGATGCGGCTGCTCATCGTGGTCGACAAGCTTCTGACCGGGTTCGATGCCCCGAGCGCCACCTACCTCTACATCGACAAGCCGATGCGCGACCACGGCCTGTTCCAAGCCATCTGCCGGGTCAACCGGCTGGACGGCGAGGACAAGGACTACGGCTACATCGTCGACTACCGCGACCTGTTCAACTCGCTGGAGTCGGCCATCACCGACTACACCAGCGGCGCGCTTGACGGCTACGAGAAGCAGGACATCGAGGGGCTGCTATCCGACCGGATCGAGAAGGCGCGCGCCGACCTCGACGAGGCACTGGAGGCCATCCGCGCCCTGTGTGAGCCGGTCGCACCGCCGAAGAACACGCTGCAGTACCAGCAGTACTTCTGCGCACTGGAGCAGGGCAATGCCGAGCAGCTCAAGGCCAACGAGCCGAAGCGGGTGGAGCTCTACAAGGCGGTCGCGGCGGTGACCCGCGCCTACGGCAACCTAGCCAACGAGATGGACGCCGCCGGCTACAGCGACGCCGAGGCCGCGTCCATCAAGGCCGAGATCGGTCACTACGCCAACGTGCGTGACGAGGTGAAGCTCGGTGCCGGTGAGGACGTCGACTTCAAGCAGTACGAGGCCGGCATGCGGCACCTGCTCGACACCTACATCAGCGCCAAACCGTCCGAGGTCCTGTCCAACTTCAAGGACACCGGGCTCATCCAACTTATCGTCGAGCTGGGCGCCGGGGCGGTCGACAAGCTCCCCGAGGGGATCAAGAAGGATCCCGAGGCCGTCGCCGAGACGATCACCAACAACATGCGCAAGGTGATCATCGACGAGCACGCGATGAATCCGAAGTACTACGACAAGATGTCGGAGCTGCTCGACGCCATCCTCGAGGAGCGCCGCCGTGGGGCGCTGGACTACAAGGACTACCTGGCCAAGCTGCTGGAGCACGCCACCAAGCTGGGCAAGGGGGAGTCGGACACCGAGTACCCCGAGTGGGCCGACAACGGCGCCCGCAAGGCCCTGATCGACTTCTTCTACCCGCAGATCGAGATCGCCGTCGAGATCGATACGACGATCCGACACACCAAGCCCGACTCATGGGTCGGCAGCCCCATCAAGGAGAAGAAGGTCCGCCGCGCCCTTGCCCGGGCGCTGCCAGCTGACTTCGACCGCTTCGATGAGTTGTTTGAACTGGTGAAGGCACGCCATGAGTACCGCTAGTGCCTACCTCACTGTCCGCGGCATCGATGTCGACGTCATCTACAAGGACATCAAGAACCTGCACATCGGCGTCTACCCGCCACTCGGCCGCGTGCGCGTGGCCGCGCCCCTCAAGCTCGACGACGACCGCGTTCGACTGGCCGTCGTCCAGCGACTTCCCTGGATCAAGAAGCAACGCGAGCAACTGCGCTCCGCCGAGCGCCAGTCCGAGCGCGAGATGGTCAGCGGGGAGTCCCACTACGTCTGGGGCGTCCGCCACCGCCTCAAGGTCATCGAGCGCCCCGGCCGCGCCCATGTCGAGCTCGACGGAGAGCGACTGCTGCTCTATGTGCCCGAAGGGAGCAGTGCGGACAGCCGGCGCGAGGTCCTTCAGCGCTGGCGGCGCGAGCAGCTTCGCCGACGCATTCCCGGCGTCATCGCCCAGTGGGAGGAGACGATCGGCCGGCAGGTGCCCCGCTGGAGCATCCGCCGCATGAAGACTAAGTGGGGCTCGTGCAACCGCGAAACCGGCCACATCTGGTTGAACCTCGAACTCGCCAAGAAGCACCCCGACTGCCTCGAATACATCGTCGTCCACGAGGTGACGCATCTTCTGGAGCGCAACCACGGGGAGCGGTTCACCAAGCTTATGGACCGGCACCTGCCCGACTGGCGGGCGAGGCGCGATCAGCTCAACGACGCTCCGCTTGCCGAGGAGACGTGGACATGACTGACGCTGAGGGTGAGATCGAGGATTCCTTCCAAGGAAACCTGATCAAGGTTCTTGAGGTTCTCGAGGGGGGATTGGCCTTCTTTGGCCGCTTGTCAAACGGCGGAACGGCGCGTTTCTCGCTCAGAGAACCGGTCTCCCTGGAGCGGGGCGACGTTGTCCTTGTCGGCGAGAACGGTTGGGCGCTAGCGCCCGATGCGATCTGCGGAGTACACCTCTATGGCCGAGGAGCAGCCCGAACTATTCGGCGCCGCACGGACGGCGCTCCAGGACGCTCAGCCGGTCAACAAGATCTTGCAGCGCTTGCTGGCGGGCCTCATCCCGATCCGGGCGAGGGCCGTCGACCTCTCGGTTATCGAAGTCGATGGCATCGAATACGTCGTCCGCAATGACGCAATCTCAGACCTGCACGTTCACCGGCGGCCGCTGGAGGTCGTCGGCGTTACTGAGCATATCGGTTACTGGAAAGACATCCGCCGCGTCCTCTTCTCCTCGGCGAGGGTCACCATGCTCTGTCGGGTGGCGCGCGACCGGCTGCACGCCACGTGGACGCCCGTGAAATTGGCGGATCTCTTCCGTGACGTTGTCCCCACCCTCGTCGATCAGATCAACGAAGCTAGTCGTACGGGCTTGGGTGGCATGAAAGTCTTGGCGCCTCAGGGGAATGAGCAGGATCCGCTGGAAGATGCACTCAATCTGTACAAGCAAAAGCTAGCCCGAAAGGCAGAGTTGAGCCTGGGGGTAGCCGAGGAGGCGGAGGTCGCCCTTTCGGTGAGGGCAGCCGAGATCGACCCCACATCGCTGTCTGGCCAGCGCCGTGCCTTTACTGCTGTCCGGGCTGTGGTCGAGGGAAGGGCGGGCAAGCCCATTCTTGACCCCGATGAGGATCTCGTTGCGAGACGGGAGGCTCGGTCTGCAGTTGGCCTTCCGCTCTTCCCGGGCCTTGAGCGGGCCCCTGCCAATCACAACAGGAACCCTGACCCTGGCGAACGCCGTGATGACCGTCTCCTGGACGTCGAAGTAGTCGCCATCTTCTGGTGACGCTGCCGCCCGCGTCCCCAGCAACCGCGATTCGAGTCAGAGCCCCGCATGGTCCTGGTCGGGTGCTGCTTGCGCCTTCGCTCCTTGACTCCCTCTGTCGCGCGGAGCTGACGACCCCGCGGGTCTGATCGCAGCTGGGGCACTGCTGCACGTTGGCCGTCCACTGCCCGTGCGACTTGTGTTGCTAGACGTCGATGACGTGGTCGGTCCGCGACTGCCGGCCTCATCGAAGTCGTGACCTAAGGGCGGAAAGAGCCGCACTGTCGGACCTCATGGGGCGTCGCTCGGCTGGGATGGACCTGCCGCGGACAGGCTGGAGACCCGCTCCCCACCAGCCTCAGGGTGCCTGCTGCCTTGGCCGCGGCAAGGGCGCTGCGCGTCGCTTCGCGATGGGCCTTCGGCCCACCCTTGCCTCGACGCGGCGGCAGCAGGCATTGGCTGGCTATGGGGAGCGGAGCGGAGGTCACTACGGGGCCAGCCTGTGAGTCCAATCATCAACGTCTCTTAACGTGTCCGAGCAATCCGAGATTCGACGCCCCGCAGAATCCGCTGGCCCGCCGAGCCTGCGGTGCGTGAAGATCCACCCAAAGAGCGGCACGCATGCTACCAATAGAGGTAGCTCGGTGCCCGCGTCGCGGGGCCCATCGTCGTTTCCTGGGGCGACCTGTTGGTCATTGTTGGGTGGCGTGGAAATTGCATGGCGGAATGAAGGTCTACGCCGGTCCGCCAGCGGCTGCCCGGGCGTACCTGGAGGCCGATCGGGGACGGGCGGATGACTATTATCTGGCCGAGGGCACCGGCCTGGCCCGCCGCTTCACGGCCATCGCCGGACGGGTGAAGGAGCGAGCGCCGCTGACCGGTGACACCTACGAGAGCTGGGTGGCCGGCCAAGACCCGGACACCGGGCAGGCGCGGGGCCGGTTGCGTACCGACGAGCGTGCAGTGCGGTTCGTAGAGGTGGTGGTCAACGGCCCGAAGTCCTGGTCCCTGGCCGCCGCGGTGCACCCGGACGTCGCCTCCGCCTACGACGCCGCCCAGGACCGCGCCGCGGTCGAGATCATCCGGTGGCTCTCCGGGCACGCCACCACCCGGATCGGCCCGCGCGGCGGGCAGGTGCAGGTGCCGCTCGAAGTGCTGGAGGCGGTGACGGTGCGGCACTACACCTCCCGCGCCCGAGATCCGCACCGGCATCTGCACCTGCAACTTAACGCCCGGGTGTTCGCCGCCGACCAATGGCGCGGGCTGCACACCGTCGGCGTCCGCGACTTCCTCGCCGCGATCAACGGCATTGGGCACGCCGCGGTCGCCTGCGACCCGCAATTCCGCGCCGCCCTGGCCACCCACGGCTACACCCTGGATGCGACTGGAGAAATACTGGAGCTCGCCGAGTACATCGGTCCGTTCAGCGCCCGGGCGGCGCAGATCGGGCGCAATCTGGCTCGCTACGAACGCGACTGGACCGCGGCGCACCCCGGCGAATCCCCGGGGCCGGCGCTGCGGCGAGCCTGGGATGCCCGCGCATGGGCTGACGGCCGCCCGGACAAGGTCACCCCCCGCTCGGGGGCGGACCTGACCGTGCGGTGGCGGGCCGAGCTGGCCGCCCTTGGATACCTCGCCCCCGACCGACCGGTCGAGCTGCGGCCCACCCCGATCGGCGCGCTGGACCGCGACCGGGCCGCCGGCCAGATGCTCACCCGGTTGGCCGCCGACCGCTCGGCCTGGAACGCCGCCGACCTGCGCGGCGAGGCCGAACGGCTGATCGCCGCTACGGGCGTCGTCGCCGACGCCGCGGTCCGTAGCGAGTTGGCCGAGGACCTCACCGCGCGGGCTCTGGCCCGCTGCCTTCCGCTGCTGGCGCGCGACGGGGTGCCCGAGCACGTCCGGGCCTGGACCTCTCCGGCGGTGCTGGAGGTCGAGGCCGACCTGGTCGCCCGCCTCGCCGCCCGCGGCGGCCACCAGGGTGCAGATACCGACCTGCGGCCGGACCGGGTGGCCGGCCGGGAGCGGCTGGATGCCGGTCAGGCCGCGACCGCGGCCGCGCTCACCGGGAACCGACTTCTCGTCGTGATGGAGGGCGCGGCCGGCGCGGGCAAGACCACCACCCTGGCCGCGGCCCGACGACGACTGGAGGAGCGGGGACGGCGGCTGGTGGTTGTCACCCCCACCCTGAAGGCGGCCAGGGTCGCCTCCGCCGAGGTCGGCGCCAGCGCCGGCTCGGCGGCCTGGCTGGCCTTCCAGCACGGCTGGCGCTGGACCGACGACGGCGCCTGGACCCGGTTGACCCCCGGTGAGGCCGACCCGGCGACCGGCCGGCTCTATGCCGGACCCGGGGAGAACGCGCGGCTACGGCCGGGGGACGTCCTGGTCGTCGACGAGGCCGGGATGCTCGACCAGGACACCGCGCGAGCCCTACTGGTCGTCGCCGACGAGCACGACGTCCGGGTGGTGCTGCTCGGTGACCGTCACCAGCTCGCCGCCGTCGGCCGCGGCGGGGTACTGGACCTCGCCGTGCGCCGGGTCGACCCGGCCGCGCACATGACCCTCGACCGGGTGCACCGCTTCACCCGCACCCTCCAGGCCGGGCAGACGGTGCCCGACACCGAGTACGCCGACCTGACCCTGGCCATGCGCGACGGATCGGATCCCGGCCGGGTGTTCGACGCGCTGGCCGTCCGCGGCCAGGTCCGCCTGCACGCCGACGAAGCCGCGCTGCGGGAGGCGCTGGCCGCCCTGGCCGCCGAGCACCATTGCCGGGGCGAGCAGACAGCGATCGTGGTGGACACCCGCGAGCAGGCCGGAGAACTGGGTGCCGCGATCCGGGAGAGGCGAGTCGCCGACGGGCTCGTCGTTGACGTCCGGGTCGCGGTCACTGGGGCGGGGCAGCGGATCGGCGCCGGGGACCGGATCGCCACCCGCCGCAACGACCGAGCCCTGGGCGTGGCCAACCGGGATGTATGGACCGTCACCGCCGTCGGTTCCTCCGGGGCGCTGGCCGTCGTCCCGGCCGACGTCACCCCGACCGGCGCGGTCCCGGCCGGTGTCGCTCCAGTCGGTGTCACCCCGGCGGGAGCGGAGGAGCGGCTGCTGCCCGCTGGCTACGTCACCGCCCACGTGGAGCTGGCCTACGCCAGCACCGCGCACGGGGTGCAGGGCGACACCGTCACCTCGGCGCACGTGGTGCTCGGCGAGCACACCGGCGCCGCGTCGGCCTACGTCGGCATGACCCGCGGCCGCACCGGGAACACCGCGCACCTGGTGGCCACCGACCTGCCCGAGGCGCGGCAGCAGTGGATAGCGGTGTTCGGCCGCGACCGGGCCGACCTGGGCCCCGGCCACGCCGCGCAGCTCGCCGCCGCCGAAGCCGCCCGCTACGCCCAGCCCCGCCCGCTCGACCAGGTGCTCGCCGAGCTGCGCGAGGCGTGGACGGTCGAGCAGCGCTGCCTGGATCGGCTGGGCAGCCTTCAGCCGCAGCACGACACGCTGCGCGCTGTCGTCGCCCGTCGGGCCGCTCAGAAGCTCACGCAGGTCGGTGTGCTCGGCCGCACTCTGGGCGCTGCCGAGCGGCTGGTCGATGTCGACCGGGGCATCGCGGCCGCTGGCGACGAGCTGGCCGGCGCGCGGGAACGCATCGCCCGGCTGTTGGCCGACCCGGCCCTGCTCGACCAGCCCGCCGATCGGCTCCTCGCAGAACGCAACGCGTGGCGCGCCCGGGACGCCGATCGCTCCCCGTTCCCGGCAGCCCCGCGACCGGCCGCCGTGCACCCCGGCGTACCGCGGCCGGAGTCCGAGCGCCGCGGCCCCTCTCTCGCCCGGGGCGGCGCGTCCCCCGGCCTCGGGCGATGAGCCGCGCCTCAGAGAGCTGCAGGCCAACCGGAGAGTTTCGGCAGGATCTTGCGGTCGGCTGTCACCAATGAGGCTTCGTTTGGCGCCTTCTACAGGTGACGGGGGCCAGCCCATCCGACCACGACCGGAGCCGACCATGACCGACCATCTCGCCGGCCGCGAACCCGAGCTGCTCACCATCACCGAAGCGGCGGACCTCCTCCGTGCGCCGGTCGCCACCCTGCGGTACTGGCGCCACCTGGGCACCGGCCCCCGCAGCTTCCGCCTCGGCCGCCGCGTCCTGTACCGCGCCGACGACCTCCACGCCTGGATCGCGCAACAGCACGCCCAGCCCCTCGACCGTCGATGAGCGGGCGTCGTCCACAGGCGTGCCGGCCTCCACGGAAGCCCGAGACGGCGTTGACCCGGGGCGCCGCCATGGGCACGGTCATCTGATGGCCGGCAGCATCACCGTGGACGTGCTCAGCGACGGCAGCAAGCGGTACCGGTCGCGGTACCGGGATGCTCGTGGGCGGCAGCACGAGAAGCGATTCATGCGCAAGGTCGACGCCCAACGATGGCTCGACGAGCAGACGTCGGCGATCGTCACGCAGACCTGGACGGCGCCGGAGCGTGGCCGGGTCACCGTCGATGTCTGGGCGGAGCAGTGGCTCGCAGCGCAGACCGGGCTGAAGCCCAGCACGCTCTACCGCTACCGGTCGCTGCTGCGCGTCCAGATCCTGCCGCGCTGGGGTCGGCACCGGCTGGCCGACGTCACCCATGCCGAGGTCGCCGCGTGGGTGGCCCAGCTGGTCGCCGGCGGTCTCGCGCCGGCGACGGTGCGGCAGGCGCACCGCGTCCTCGCACTCGTCCTGACCCTCGCCGTCCGCGACGGGCGCATCCCGCGCAACCCGGCATCCGGCGTGCCGCTGCCCAGGGCCCGGCGCGCCGATCCCCGGTTCCTCACCCGCACGGAGGTGGAGCGGCTGGCGGACGCGGCGGGGGAGTACGGCGACGTCGTCCGCCTGCTGGCGTACACCGGCCTCCGGTTCGGCGAGATGGCCGCCTTAGGGTCCGCCGGGTCGATTTCCTCCGCAAGCGGCTCACCGTCGCCGAGAGCGCCACGGAGGTCGGCGGCACCGTCGAGTACGGAGCGCCCAAGACGCACCAGCAGCGCACCGTACCGATCCCGAGCATCCTCGTCGAGCCCCTGTCCCGCCGCTGTCAGGGCAGGGGCGCGGACGACCTCGTCCTGACTTCGCCGGGCGGCGCGGTGCTGCGCTCAGGCAACTTCCGGCGGCGGTTCTTCGACCCGGCGGCCATGGCCGCCGGGCTCGAGGACCTCAGCCCGCACGACCTCCGGCACACCGCCGCGAGCCTGCTGGTGGCCAGCGGCGCGAACGTCAAGGCGGTCCAGCGGATGCTTGGTCACGCCTCCGCAGCGATGACCCTCGACGTCTACTCCGGGCTCTTCGACGACGACCTCGGCGCCCTCGCTGACCGCATGGATCTCGCCCACGAGGCGTCCGTAACAAGACGTAACGGTGGGCGTGCAGGAGCAGGTCTGCGTCCTATAGAAAGCGGTGCCACAGCAGGCGTGGTTGGTCGCTCAAATCCGCCCGCTGGACGGGCTCGGCTCACGAAGTAGCCTACTCCCGCACGGCCCTGAGGAACTGGTCAGCCATCGCCGCCGGGTTCGCGGTGAGGTCGACGGTGGCGAACCGGATCCGGTGCCCTTGGATCACCACCTCCTCGTCGAGGTCGCCGTCGACGATGGGGTGGAGCATCAGTCCCTCCGACTTCGCCCCGGCCTCGTAGGCGTCCTGGGACATCAGGTAGGCGTAGATCTGGTAGACGTAGTTGCTCGACAGAGCCTTCTTGCCGAACTGATTCGGCTTGGTCACCGACGTGAATTTGGTGTCGATGACAATCTGTCTTGGTCCCGCTCCTGACGGGTCAGGGTGACGTAGCCGGATGTCGAGTAACATCCCAGGCAGGATGGCTGCGATCCCCGGGGACGCACGCGTGATGTCCCAATAGAGCCGCTTACCGTGTTGCACATCCCAGCCCTGGGGCGCCATTCGGTGACGGTAAAAGCCGTATGCCGCATGCTCAAACAGGTCGCGGAGATAGTGGTCGCCGAGGAAGGGGAGGGGCAGCATCTTGGTGCCGGCGTCGGTCGTCGGGATCGTCAGGGTGAGCAGGAGCTCCGCCGCCGCAATCATCCTGCGGTCACGGGCGAGCAGTCGCTCTCGCTGCATTGCTGACGCTGCGCCGAGCGGCGGACAGGGACCGCCCACCCCGGCGGCTCCCATCTGGAGGGCTAGGGACCGGTAACGCGGCTGCTGCGGTACTAGCGCGGCCGCCTTCTCGAGCGCTGCCTTCGCGAGACGATTGGCCGGCGTGTCGGTGACGACCTCATCGAAGGTGCAGCTGATCTGACCTCGGCTGAGCAGTTGACGGCGCTCGGTCGCTAGCACGTTGATACGTCCCCGGACTCGCGTGACCGCCCGCGTCGTCCGACTAAAACCGACCGAGAGTCCAGTGTGGAGCCGCACCGTTACGTCGTCGGCCAGGATCCTCGCGACTAGGTCCGGGAGCGTTTCTGGATCGTCCTCAGCGGCGGCGAGGCCGGCGCCATCACTGCGGTAGAGCGATGACGCATAGAGCTGAAGCAACCAAACATTGCGGATGGGGATCTGGAGTGTCACGACCCCAGCAACTTCTGGCACGCGGCCTCAGCCAGCTCCGGCCGGTCGAACCAGTACTCCTCGAGCAGCGGGCGGACGTCGGTGTCGACTACGCGGCGCCACCACGCGTCCGTGGTCAGTCCGGTCTCGAGGGCGACTGTGGGTGTGAAGTAGCTGTGACCAACGCAGTACTGACGTCCGAGGGCGCTGTCCTTCGTGATTGCATCGTTCAACACCCCAAGCTGCTCGCTGTACTTCTCGAGTAGCTCGCGGTCGTAGCCGAGTCCGCTGACGTGTTCCACCCAGTCCTCGCCGAACAACGGTTTGAGCTCGATGAAGGCGAACCTGCGCCGCAGGGCCATGTCCACGATGGCCAGGGAGCGGTCAGCGACGTTCATGGTCCCGATGAGATAGAGGTTCTTCGGGACGAAGAAGGCCTCCTCGTCGGGGCGAGGGTAGGCGAGGCTCATTGCTTGCTCAGGAGCGCGCTTGTCAGCCTCGATGAGCGTCAGCAGTTCCCCGAACACCTGGGCGGGATTACCCCGGTTGACCTCCTCGATCACGAGGACGTGGAGGTGCTCGGGGTCGGCCCTCGCCTTCGTGCACATGTCCAAGAACGGACCGTCAGACAGTACGAGCCCGGAGTTGCTGGAGGGGCGCCATCCCCGCACGAAGTCCTCGTAGGTGAGCGACGGGTGGAACTGAAGAACGTGCACCCGCTTGCTACCCCGCTCGTTGCACAATGCCCACGCCAGTCGGCGTCCCAGCCAGGTTTTGCCAGTGCCTGGTGGCCCTTGGAGAATGATGTTTTTACGGCTACGGAGTCGCTCGAGCATCGGCTCTAGCTCGGCTGCGGGGATAAAGCAACCGTCGTCGCGGATTGAGTTGATGTCGTACGTCTCGCCGGGCACTCCGACGACTGCGTCGGTGGTGAGCGGCAATGGATCGTCTGCCAGCGTGTCCGGATCCAGTTCCGCCGTGACGAAAGTCAGGGCGTTATACGCAGCCTGCGAAAGCTCGGGGATGGAGTTATACGGCGAGTCAACGTCGGCCAGCCAGGCCGCGACCGCCTCGGTATTGGCGAGGAACTGCTCTCCGTCGATGGTGGCGTTGAGTGACAGTTTGGCGGCGAGCTCCGGAAACTCCTTCTTGAAGAACGCAGTGTTGGTGGAGTCGTACGCGGCGAAGGTCTGCGGTCTGATCCAGTAGATGCCCATCGTGAGCTTGCGGGTACCGCCATGGGCACACGCATCGAACGCCGCGACCAGCCGCTCGCGCGTCCCCTCGTTCGCCTCCGCTGCGTAGTTGACTGCGGCGCGGGCCAGCTCCCACAACGATGCGACGGCGCGATCTCCACGCTCGATCTCCCAAGGGATGAACCAGGAGTTGAGGTTGTTGAGCACTGGCACACCAGCGAAGGAGCGCGGGTACGGAGGAGCGACGTCAAGCGCCTGGCCGTACGCCTCCGCGATCAGCGCACGCGCCTCCTGCTTGATGCCCCGGTTGAAGGAGCCGAGGACGGTGAAGGGGTCGACGTCTCGGAGTGGCCCGCGGGTGCCGTCGGTAAGGCGATCGGACCGGAGGTACTTGAAGAGCTGGGGGCGCCCGGATGCGCTGGCCACTGCCCACATCTTGGCTAGCAGCGCACCGTGGTCGTCATGGTAGGTCAGTAGAGCGTCGGCGAGGCGGGGGTAGAAGTCGGTCCACGAGAAGTCGGGACTGCCGCCTGGCTGGGGAGTCGTCAGCAGATGCTCGAGTTCGTCCTCAGCGGTCTTGACGGTGAAAAGCGTGGTGGCAGCGCTGATCTCTTCCTGCGCCGCCTCGGAGAGTTCGCTGCGCGGGACGCCTGTGCGTACCCACGTCACCGTGCGCCAATGTTTGTGAACCGCGCTCTCGGGGTGGAATTCATAGGGACCTGACACCCGGCCGATGTCCAAAGTGTTGGTGGCGCGGTCCGGGCAGACGACCACGTCGCCGATCTCCATGGTGTGCACGAAGCGGTACAAAGTGCCAGCTTGGCTGGGGATCTTCTCCTCGCTGATCTCCGGCATCTTCGTGACCAGTGCTGCCTTGAACGCGTCCCGGGTTGGCGCGATCGTCGATAGGTCCCCAACCTTGTCCCAACCAATGCGCACTGCCTTGTCCACCCGAGGGTCAATCGCTGGCTGGTTGTTGTGGATCCCCCATGTCGCCATGCTCGGATGCTATCCGCCGACTGAGAGCAGGCCTACAGCGTCGACTGCTGGCAGCGAGGCGGCGTCAAGGGCCACCAAGCTCAGCCCGGCACGGTGGACTGGCCGGTTCCACGGCCGCGGGTCGGCACCGATCCGCCTTCCCGCTGGGTCCATCGTTCTGACGAAGGTGCCAGCCCCTGTGCAGCGATGTTCACGGGCCGAAAGGTGCCGCTGGAAGGATGTTCACCTCTGAAGCAGATCGCAGCCGATGTCGAGATCAGCGAGTCGTGTCCGACGAACTGGATGAAGGCCGCCGACGCCGGAGACGGAGTCAGGCCCAGGACGACCGCTGGGGAGAACGCGGACCTGCGGAGGCCCGCAAACGGATTCGGCTACTCGAGCAGGAGAACGAAGTCCTGCGCAGGCTGCGGCGTACCCGTCCCAGGCCAATCTGCCGGGAA
Organism: Geodermatophilus sp. SYSU D00710; assembly: GCF_054050195.1. NCBI lineage: Bacteria > Bacillati > Actinomycetota > Actinomycetes > Geodermatophilales > Geodermatophilaceae > Geodermatophilus > Geodermatophilus sp. SYSU D00710. The sequence goes on along the minus strand of NZ_JBJGYX010000043.1, from coordinate 5,817 downwards.
AGGACCTACCCGCTCGTCCGTGAGTCGCGGTCGACGGGATCCTCGTCGCGGTGACGTGCCGGGTTCTCAAGATCGTCCGCCAGCCCTACTACCGGTGGCGGTTGCTGAGAGCGCAACGGAGGTCGGTGGCACCGTCGAGTACGGAGCGCCCAATACGCACCAGCAGCGCACCGTGCCGATCCCGAGCATCCTTGTCGAGCCCCTGTCCCGCCGCTGTCAGGGCAAGGGCCCAGACGACCTCGTCCTGACTTCCCCGGGTGGCGCGGTGCTGCGCTGGGCAACTTCCCGCGGCGGTTCTTCGAGCCGGCGGCCATGGCCGCAACGCTGGAGGACCTCAGCCCGCACGACCTCCGGCATGCCGGCGCGAGCCTGCTGGTGGCCAGCGGCGTGAAGGTCAAGGCGGTCCAGCGGATGCTCGGTCACGCCTCCGCGGCGATGACCCTCGACGTGTACTCCGGGCTCTTCGACGACGACCTCGGCGCCTTCACTGATCGCATGAACGCGGCCCACCAGGCGTCAGTCACGAGACGTCACGGTGGGTAGTGTGGGCACCGTGTGGGCACGGGACCGAGTCGTCAAGATCAACAATCAAGCACCGGCCTCTGACCAGCACTTATATCGGTGGGGCGGGTGGGGCTCGAACCCACGACCCAGGGATTATGAGTCCCGTGCTCTGACCGGCTGAGCTACCGCCCCGGACGGTGCCAGCCTGCCAGACGACGTCCTGCAGGGAGTGGCGTCCCGGGGCGGTGGCGCCGTCCCCTGGACGACTCCGGCTCAGTCGGGCCCGGGACGCTCCCCCCAGAGGTCGCGCAGGTGCACCGCGGCGAAGGCCGCCGCCATCCGGTCGCTGCCCTCGTCGGGTGTGAGCAGCCCCCGTGCGACGGCGTCCTGCAGCACCTGGACCGTGGCCGCCCGGTCGCCGTCGGACGCCCGCATCGGAGGCGCCGGCTGGGGCGCCCCGGATCCGTCCGTGTTTCCCCTCCTCCTGCACGGGTAGGGCGCGCCAGGATGCACGCGGTAACTGTCAGCCATCTGTGAGTGGGGTCACGGGGGCGACGAGCCGAGGGGGTGACTCTGGCTGAGCGTGCGGCATCCCACACGCGCTGTGAGACACGCAGGTCACGGGCCCGGTCGTGCAAGCAGGCGCGCCAAGTAGTTGACCGTTTCGTTACCTGACCTGCGTTCGGCGTAGTACGTTCGCCGACGGTCCTGCCGGGCCCTACGCGCCTCGATCCCCGAGGACACCGGCCGGACCCCGCCTGACCGCCGGCCACCGCGCCGGGACCCGGGACCTCTCCGAGGCCCCTGTTCGGTCGCGCCCGCGTACGGCACACGTGGGTGAGCCGCGCGTCCACTCCGGACGTGGCGGTGACCCGGGAAGCGGACCCGAGGAACGGAGATCCGCCGTCTTGGCGTCCCTGCACCACCGGACCAGCCCGCGTTCCGCCCGCCGCATCCGTCGTGCCGTGGTCGCCACCGGCGCCGCTCTGGGCCTCCTGCTCACCGCGTCCGCCCCGGCCCTCGCCGACCCGGACGACGACGTCGCGGCCGCCGAGGCCACCGAGCAGGCTCTCGTCGCCGAGGTCGAGCGGGTGAGGTCCCAGGTCGCCGCCGCCGAGGAGCAGCTGCAGCGGATGACCGTCGAGGCCGAGGCCGCCGCGGACGCCGCGCTGGTCGCCCAGGCCGAGCTGGCCGCCGCCCAGCAGCAGGCCGAGCTCGCCGCCGCCGAGCTGCAGGCCGCCCGGGACGCCGTCGCGCAGGCGGAGGACGAGGTCGTCGAGCTCGGCCGCGAGGCCTACATGGGCAGCGGGGGCGAGCTCGCCGGGACCGCCTCGGTGCTGCTGGACAGCCAGGGTCCGCGCGAGGTCCTCGAGCGCGCCGCCACCCTCGACCTGCTGGGCGACCAGCGCGCCGAGACGCTGGAGGAGTACGAGCTGCTCGAGGCGCAGGAGGCCGCGGCCGACGCCGCCGCCCGTGCCGCCGTCGAGGAGCGCGACGCCGCCGCCCGTGCCGCCGCCGAGACCCAGGCCGCCGCCGACGCCCGCCTGGCGCAGGCGCAGGCCGACTACGACGCCGTTGCCGCGGAGAAGGCCCGCCTCGACGAGCAGCTGCGCGCCGCCGAGGTCGAGCTGCTGCGCCTGCGTGGCATCGCCGACGCCGAGGCCGCCTACGCCGCGCAGCAGGCCGCGCAGCAGCAGGCGGCGGTCAACGTGCAGTCCTCCGCCGGCGGGGGCATCGCGCCGACCACCGGCCGGGTCACCTCCTGCTACGGCCCGCGCTGGGGCACCATGCACCAGGGCGTGGACATCGCCGCCCCGATCGGCACGCCCGTGTACGCCCCCGACGGCGGCGTGGTCCTGCAGGCCGGCCCCGCCAGCGGCTTCGGCCAGGCCGTGTACGTCCAGCACAGCGACGGCCGGATCACCCTCTACGGGCACGTCGACACCTTCACCGTGTCGGCGGGCGAGGTGGTCGGCGCCGGTCAGCAGATCGCCACGGTGGGCAACAAGGGCCAGTCGACCGGCCCGCACCTGCACTTCGAGGTGCACGAGGGCGGCCTGTACGCCAGCCGGGTCAACCCGGTGCCGTGGCTGGAGGCGCACGGCGTCTCGCTCGGCGGCGCCTGCTAGCGGCCTCAGCCGCGGCGGCCGCGCAGCCGGCCCAGCAGGTCACCGGCGCCCCCGACGGTGCGGGCGGCCAGCGCCAGGATCGGCCCGCCCGGGATCCCGGGCACGGACTCGACGATCGGCGCCAGCCGCACCAGCTCGGGCAGGTCGCGCACCCGCAGCCGCCGCCGCACCAGCGCGGCGGCCGGGTTCACCCGCCCCGACGCGGCGTCCAGGAGCAGGTCGGCGGGCGCCTCGACGACCGCGCCGGGCGGGCGCTCCCCGTCCACCCGCCGCACCGTCCAGGCCGGCGGGTCCGCGGCGAAGGTCCACCCGCCGTCGGGCGTGAACAGGGTCGCGCCGCCGGAGATGCCCGCCGCGGCGGCCAGCGCCCCGGTGACCTCCGCGAGCGCGGCCAGCCCCGCCTGCAGCACCGGCGGAGACGGCGGGGGAGCGCCCAGCGGCACCAGGTCCAGGCCGTGGACGGCGAGCTCGTAGGCCTGCCCCAGCACCACCGACAGCAGCGGCAGCCGGCCCACCGTGGAGACCGTCGGCGCGGTGTCCAGCTCGGCCGGCGCGTCGGCGAGGTAGCGCACCGTCGCCTCGCGGTTGCGGCGCAGCGCCGCCAGGACCTCCTCGCGGGGCGCGTCCCGGTGGGCGGCGGTCACCCGGGCGTTCGTGGCGTCGACGTCCGGAGGGGTCCCGGTGCCGCCGGCGCGCGCGGAGGCCTGCAGGTCCTCCAGCGCGGCGTGGTCGGGCCAGGCGCCCAGGTGGACGCACACCTCGTGCGCGCGCCAGCCGGACAGCCGGGTGGGCCGGTCGAGGTCGACCGCGGCCGCCTGCTCGAGGAAGGCGTCCCAGGCGCCGAGCACCAGCGGTCCGACCACGTCGCGTCCGGCGGCGGCCAGGCCGCGCGGCCGGCCGGCTGCGTCCCTCGCTCCCATGACCGGGCCCTACCCAGCGGGCGGCGGGGCACCCGGACGGGGGAGCCGCGCGGGCCCGGGGTGCAGGGCGGGGCGGGTCCTGCCGTACCCCAGGGGGTGAGCACGGCGGTGACGGGGAGCGTGGCGCGCGGGGGAGCCCTGCGTGCGCTGCTGCGCCGCGCGCCCCGCTGGCTGGGCGCGGGGCTGTACCGGCCGCTGGCCGACGCCGAGGACCGCGCCCGCTTCTGGGTCCGCCACGTGCAGACCGGGGTGCTGCTGAGCGAGGTGGCGGGCCTGGCCTCGCTGGCCTACACGCTGCTGACGCCGACGGCCGGCCACCGGCACCCGGTGCTGCTGGTCCTGGCCTCGTCCGTGGTCCTCGGGGTGCCGCTGCTGCTCCTGCTGCCCCTGCGCTCGATGGTCTACGACCTGCGCGGGGGCCTGTTCTTCTACACCTGGAGCGCCGCCGTCACCGCCGTCGTCACCGTGGCGGCCCGGATCGACGGCGGCGCGGAGAGCCCGCTCTGGGTCCTCTACTTCCTCAACCTGGTCTTCATGGCGGTGGCCTACCCGCCCGCCGGCGTGCTGCTCACCGGCATCGCCACGACCACCTGCTACGCGCTGGTGGTCGCCGGTCCGCTGGACTCCCACTCGATGTTCGTGGCCACCGTCCTGGTCACCGTGACGCTCATCTGCGCCTTCACCTCGGCCAACCAGTGGGCCACTCAGGACCGGATGGTGCTGCTGCTGCGCACCCAGCAGGCGCTGGCCACCACCGACCCGCTCACCGGTGTCCCCAACCGCCGGGTCTTCCTCGAGCGCGTCGCGGGCGCCGTCGGCCGCGCCGGCCGCGGCGAGCGCGCCGTGGTCTGCATCGTCGACCTCGACGGGTTCAAGGCGGTCAACGACCGGGACGGCCACGCCGCCGGGGACACCGTCCTGCGCCGGGCCGCCGCCGCGCTGGGCGCCGCGGTCCGCGAGACCGACACCGTGGCCCGCCTCGGCGGCGACGAGTTCGCCGTCCTCGCCGGCTCCCCGGCGCCCGCCGACGACGCGGCGTTGGCCGGGCGCCTGCGGGACGCCGTCGCCGAGGCCGGTGCCGGCTGCGGGGTGACCGCCAGCGTGGGCTGCGCCCTGGTGCGCCCGGACGACGACGTCGCGGACGTGCTGCACCGGGCGGACGCGGCCATGTACCGGGCCAAGGCGGCCGGCGGGGACCGGGTACACGATCTCGTACGGTGACCGTTCCACCCGCGTGGCGGTGACCGAGTGTGACCGGCGGCCCCGGCAGGGGGTTGCGAGACACGTTCGGCCGCGACCGCGCGTGACCGGGTGCCCGGTGTACCGTCAGGGCCGCCCAGGGGTGCCTGGGCACGGGCGAGGCGTCCGTGGTATGGCGCTGACCAGCACTTCCGTGGCGGCAGGGGTGCGCGGGACCACATCCGCACCAGCCGCCGCATCCGCACTGGCGCGACCGGTGCCTCATCGTGCACACTGTCGGTGCGTCCCTGGTCCACCGGAGCTGACCACAGCCTGTCACCGAATCGATCGTCCGTTGGGGAAGACGAGACCGATCGAGTCGATGGAGGTGCCTCGTGCAGCGACGGTCTACCCAGGGTGTCGTCTTCGTGCACTCCTGCCCGAAGGCGCTCTGCCAGCACGTCGAGTGGGCGCTCGAGCGCGTCATCGGCGCGCCGGTCTCCCTGTCGTGGGCCGACCAGCCCGCGGCACACGGTGCCTTCCGTGCCGAGGTGGCCTGGACCGGTGCGCCCGGTACCGGCGCCAAGCTGGTCGCCGCGCTGCGCGCGTGGCCGATGCTGCGCTTCGAGGTGACCGAGGAGGCCAGCCACGGCAACGACGGCGAGCGCATGTCCTACGTGCCCGGCCACGGGGTCTTCCGCGCCCCCACGAGCGCCAACGGCGACATCGTGGTGACCGAGCAGCAGCTGCGCACGCTGGCGGCGACCGCCACGTCGGCCGAGGCGTTCCGCCACGGGGTCGACCAGCTCCTCGGTGCGGCCTGGGACGCCGACCTGGAGGTCTACCGGTACGCCGGTGACGGCAGCCAGACGACCTGGCTGCACCAGGTGGTCTGAGGCCGGCGCCGGGCTCCTCCGTCACGATTGAGGCACGACGACGTGAGGCTCCCCGCCCCGGCGTCGTAGGCTCCAGGCCAGGTCGTCCGGACGCCGTCGGGGAAGCGGCGTCCGGACGGCCTCCCGAGAGGCGCGGCGCCCCCCCCCGGCGGGGGGGGGTCTGCTCCTCCACCACCGCGCGGGTGTGTG
>NZ_JBJGYX010000042.1:0-39958 GCF_054050195.1 Geodermatophilus sp. SYSU D00710 | reverse complement strand
GGTGAAGGAAGGAGTGGTGCCCCAATTAACCCAACGTCCGGGCCAAACCGCCTGCTCGACGGCTTCGGGGTCACGGCGGACGACGCGGGCGCGGACGCCGCCGTGCGCGACCTGCCGCACGGCGTCCAGCGGCTGGTCGCGCACCTGAGCCTGTCCGACTGCGCGGCCCGCGGGGCGATCGCCGGCCGGTTGTGGACCGACGTCCCCGAGCCGCAGGCGCACGGCAGCCTCCGGTCGGCCCTGTGGCGGGTGCAGAAGGCGGTGCCCGGGCTGGTCGAGGTCTCCGGCAGTGCGGTGGCGCTCGCCCGGGGGGTCCGGGTCGACGTCCGCGAGCTCGTCGGCTGGGCCTCGGCCGTCCTCGACCCCGCGACCCCGGTGGCGACCGTCGACACGCCCGCCCCGGCGCTGGCGGGGGAGCTGCTGCCGGGGTGGGACGACGACTGGGTGCTGCTCGAGCGGGAGCGGCTGCGCCAGCTGCGCCTGCACGCCCTCGAGGTGTGGGCCGACCGGCTGGTGCGCGCCGGCCGACACGGCGAGGCGGTACAGGCCGCCTACGCCGCCGCCCGGGACGAGCCGCTGCGCGAGAGCGCGCACCGGGCGATCGTCCGGGTGCACCTCGCCGCGGGCAACCTCGCCGAGGCGGTGCGCGCCTACGACGCGTTCCGGACGACGCTGGCCCGGGAGCTCGGGGTGGCGCCGACCCGCCAGATGCAGGACCTGGTGTCCCGGTGGCGGGTGCGCCTGGTCACCGGGGACGGCCGCACGCGCGACCTCCCGCGGCCCCGTCCGGAGGCCGTCGTCCCCGTCCGGACCGCAGCGCCGGGAGCGGCCCGGCGGTGACGGCGCGGTGACGACCGTCGCGTGGACCGGGCCCGCCCCGGGTCGCCCGGCCCCGCGACGTGAGGAGGTCCCCGGTGTCCCTCGACGTCCCCGAACGCCCCGGCGTCGTGGCCCACGAGCACTCCTCCCCGCAGAGGAGCGCGCCCCCGCGGCTGCCGCGCGGGCACTGGAAGGCGCACCGGGCTGGTCCTCCCGGACCTGGTGTGCGCGGCCGGTCCGCTCGGCCCCGGCCTGCTCACGGAGGAGCGGCGGCCGCTGGAGGGCACCGCCGACATCGGCTGGCAGGGGCCCGTATCACCGCCCCCGACACCTCCTCCGTGGGGTGTCACACCCTCCCGGCTCCCGGAGGCGGGCCATGACCGACGAGTCGTCGTCGCCGTACCTGCGCGCCCTGCGGCGCGCCCGCGACCTGGGCCGGGCCGACGGGCTCCTCGAGGCCGCGGTCGGACCCGCTGAGGAGCCGGTGCCGTCGGGCGCCTGCTGCCACGGCCGCGACGCCGACGGGCTCGCCCGGCTGGTCTGGGACGGCGAGGGCAGCGCACCGGCCGGGGTCCGGCTCAACGCCCCGGTGTGGTACGCGGACGGCTTCGGCGGCGCCCTGGCCGAGGCCGCGCGGGACCGCCGCCGGGTGCCCTTCCCGAGGCCGCCGAGCGACTGACCGTCACGGCGGCCGGGCCGGGGAGCGGTTCCGGATGGCGGGGACCGCGGCCGCCGCCGTGAGGGGTATCAGCGCGGGCATCCCGGCCTCCTCTCGACGAAGCCCCCCGCCCGTCGAGGAGCCGCCATGGGCGCGCACCGGACCCCTCCCGCAGCGCGGGCGCTCGCCGCCGCGCAGGAGACCAACGGCCGGCTGGGACACGAGAACCTCGGCCCGCTCTCAGCCACGCGTGGGTTCCTGCCCACCCGGCCGCCGCTCGAGCGGCTGCCGGAGAGCCACGCGGCCTGGGACGACACGGCGGCCCGGCTGCCGGCCCTGCTGCGGGACCTCACGGTCCGCGAGGTGCTCGGGCGGATGCCCGTGCTCCCGGCCGGGCCGGAGGACCTGCCCGACGCCACGCTGCAGCGCGCGGCCACGGTGCTGGGGCTGCTCGCCCACGCCCACGTGCACAGCCGCGTCCCCCGGCCGGTCGGCCTGCCCGCGGGCGTCGCCGTCCCCTGGGCACAGGTGCGCCGCCGACTGGGCCGACCGCCGGAGCCCGTGCTCGGCTATCCCGACCTCATCGTCCACAACTGGCGGTCCGCCGCCGGGCGCGACGACCTCCCGCTGCTGTCCGACGACCTCCGGCTGCTCGTGCCCGCCGCCGGCAACGAGGAGGAGCGGGTCTTCTACCTCACCCAGGTCGAGATCCTGGCCCGCTGCGCGCCGGTGGTCCCGGCGGTGGTCGCCGCCCAGCAGGCGGTCCTCGACGACGACGCCGAGGCGCTGGCCCGCGCGCTGGACGCGGTCACCGCCGCGGTCGAGGCCGCGACGCGGTCGCTGCGGCTCGTCGACCCCCGCCCGGGCAGCCGCACGCACGTCGACCCCGTCGTCTGGGCCAAGACGGTCGCCCCGCTGGCGGTGCCGGCGGCCGAGGGGGTGCTCGGCCCCAGCGGGACGGCGTCGCCGGTGTTCGCCCTGCTCGACGCGCTGGTCGGCCGGCGCAGCCACGACAGCCGGCTGGGCCGGGAGATCCTGCTGCACCGCCGGACCCACCCGCCGCACTGGCGGCGCTTCGTCGACGCGGTCGACGAGCTCCCGCCGGCCGGCTACGTCGCCGCCCGGCCCCGCCCGGACCTCGTGGCCTCGTTCGAGGCGGCGCGCGAGGCCTTCGCGGGCGCCGACGGGTTCCTCGGCAGGCACCGGCGCCGGGTGTCGGGCTACCTCGCGGTCGCCTTCATGGTCGGCCGCGGGGTGACCATCGGCGGGTTCAGCGGGACCCCGCGCGAACTGACCTGGCAGACCGTCGACACCGCGCTCACCGCGTCCCGCGCCGAGCGGGTGCCCGCGCGGACGGGGGACCCGGCGCCCGGGCCGGGCGCGAGCGCGCCCGCCCGGCCCGTGCGGCGGGGCCGTGGCCTGGCCGACCTGGCCGAGCACAACGACGACGAGCACGGCTGGTGGGTGGCGATCGACGGCCGTGTCCACGACGTCACCGGCTTCGTACAGCGCCACCCCGGCGGCGAGGCGGTGCTGCGGGCGCACGCCGGACTCGACGCCACGGCCGCCTTCGGCCGCGCGCACCGCGACCGGCCCGGGCTGCAGCGGCTGCGGGAGACCACCGACGTCGGGCCGCTCGTGCGTCCCGCCCTGGACCTGGCCGGCGGCCTGCACGACGCCTGGGCCCGCGCGCTCGCCGACCTCGTGCACCTGCAGAACGCGTTCCGGCTCGACCGCTCCTCCGGGAGGGACACCGACCTGTGCCGGCCGGGCGGCGACCGCCCCTCCGCGCTGCAGGCCGACCGCGCCGCCGACACCGCCGCCCGGTTCGGCGACGAGTACCTGCCGCGGTTCGCCGCCGAGGTCCTCGCGCCCCTGGCCGAGCGGGTGCTGCGCGAGCAGCAGGGAGCCGCCCGCGGGATCCGGGTCGTCCCCGGGCCGCCGCCGGAGGGCGGCCTCCGGCGCCGACTCGACCTGGTCGAGCGCCGGCTGGCCGCCACCAAGGAGTTGCTCGTCGCTGGCGCCCGCTGCTTCGACACGTGGGGCGACGCCGTCCTGGGCAGGGGCGACCTGTGGCGGCTGGCCGCGCAGGCGGTCCCGACCTGCGCCGGCGCGGGGACCGTCGCCGTGCACCGCCGCCGTGGAGCGGAGCCGCGACCGTGACGGCCTCGATCGGCGCGTCGCTCGTGGTCTCGAGCAGGCCTCGGCGCACCTGCGGGTCCGACCGTCGATGAACCTGACGAGGGACCAGGTCCAGGTGGTCGTCGTGAGCAGGGCGATGACGTCCAGCCGCCGACGGCGGCTTCCTCGTGGTGACTCAGGCCTCCCAGCGCTGCGGCCTCCGACAGCAACGACCTGATCGGCAACCACTCGAGCCATCGCTTCGAGTCGAGCCATCGCTTCGGGCCGCCGTCGACGGGGGAGCCGCCTGGGCTGCGGAACAGGCCGCGGAGGTCGATCGTGAGCGCCAGGACCAGGATCGGATGACCTGAGCCGCGGCACTGTGGAAGTCGTCCACGGGAGGCACCCCCTCGCCTCGGCCGTCCGCTCCGCTCGGTCCCGGCCTCCCGGGACGGTCGCCCCGGGAGGCCGGGCCGCGTCAGACGGGCAGGATCCGCAGCGGGACGCCGAAGCCGTCGAGCCGGCGGTTCCCGTTCTTGTTCGCCGAATAGGCGCCCGCGTCGGCCAGCAGCTGGTCGAGCGCGGCCCGGGCCGTCGGGGCCTGCCCGTCGCGGACCATGCGGACCACCGCGCCGGCCACCTGGGGTGCGGCGAACGAGGTGCCGCTCCAGGTGGCCCACGAGCTCGGCCCGAAGTTGTCGGGGTCGACCAGGTCCGAGGTCGGCGACTCCTCGCCGATCACGTAGGTGGAGACGACGCCCTGCCCGAGGGTCGAGCAGGTCACCCAGTCGCCCCGCGAGGACCACTCGGCGCCCACCACCTGCTGGTCGTCCCGGTCGTCGAGGCGGAGTGCGGCCACGGCCACCACGTGCCGCTCGAACTCGGGGTCGGCGGCGAACGCCGCGGGCCAGCACGGGCGGCCGTCGTCGCCGTAGTTGCCCGCCGCGCAGACGACGAGCAGGTGGCGTTCCTGGCGCCGGGCGACGGCGATCGCCGTGCGGAGGGCCTGCTCCATCGCCAGTGGCGGCCGGTCGCCCGAGGTCTGGAAGCCCAGCGACAGGTTGACCACCTCCGCGCCGTCCCGGGCCGCGCAGACCAGCTCGCGCGCGACGTCCACCTCGTCCCCCTCGCCCTCGGTGTCGAGCGCGCGCCGCACGTCCAGCCGCGCGCCGGGCGCGACCTGTTCGACGACGCCGGTGGTGAAGGTGCCGTGCCCGGCGGCGCGGTCGAGGAAGCGGTCGGCCGGGACGACGTCGAGCAGGTCCAGGTTGTCGGTGCCCGCCAGGCCGGCCAGCCAGCCGTCACCGCGTTGCTCCGCGCTCACCCCGTTGTCGACGACGGTCACCAGCGGGTCCCCGCCCCTCCCGGGCACCGGCCGGTGGTCCCAGGACGCGCCGGGACCCGGCCCGGAGGGCTCCGGGCCGCCCGCTGCCTTCCGGATCGCCCCCAGCAGGGAGACGTGGCTGGGCGCCGCCCGCGCGACGGCCACCTCCCCGGCCACCGCTCCCGACGCGCGCAGGCTCCGGGCGCCGGCACCGACGGACACCAGCACGCGCAGGTCGTCCAGTCCGGGGACCGCCAGCACCTGCGGCGCGTAGTACCGCGACTCCAGCTCGGCGACGACCGCGGGGACGTCGTCCCGGTGCACCACGAGCCGGTTCGGGGTGACGGCGGTCCCGTCGCGCTCGACCCGGATCCGGGCCGGCCCGATGCCGCTGCGCCGCTCCTTCAGGTCGGCCAGGGCCCGCAGGTGGTCCTCCCGAGGACCGCCGTTGGCGGCCATCTCGGCCAGCCACGCGGCGATCTGGGTCCGCACCGCGGCCCGCTGGGCGGCGATCTGCTCCGGCGCGCGCCGGTCGGCCGGGGCCTCGGGGAACTGGTAGGCGTCCGCCATGGTGGATCTCCTCCTCGTCGCGCCGGGTCCGGGGCAGAATCGTCCCGGTGACCGGCGTCACACGGGAAGAGCTCCGCGGCTCGCTCCTGATACGCGCCCAGGAGGCCTACGACGGGGTCGTCGGGGACCCCCGGCGCTTCGACCGGGCCGCGGCCGACGTCGTCGAGGCCGCCCGCCGCGCCCTCGACACCGAGGCGCTGGTGGTCGGGCTGCGGGCGGTGGCCTGGTCGGCCCGGGCCCGGCGGGAGAACCGGCGCGCCCTGCGGCTGCTCGACGAGGCGCTCCGGCTGGCGCGGCGGGCCGGGCTGACCGCCCGGGTCGCAGAGCTCCTCGTCACCCGGGCGGCGGTCGTGCTCGAGCTCGGGCAGGTCGCCGTCGCGCTCCGCGACCTCGACCGGGCGGTCCCCGGCGAGGGCCGGCCGCCGCCCGAGGCCGACTTCATGCGCGCGGTGCTGCTGCACAACCTCGGCCGGCTGGAGCCCGCGGCGGCGTCCTACCGCCGGGTGGTCGCCGACCCCGCGGCGACCCTGGACAACCGCGGCAGCGCGGCGAACAACCTCGCCCTGGTCGCCGCCTCCCGGGGCCGGTTCGACGAGAGCCTGCGGCACCTCGACCGCGCCGAGGAGCTGGCCGCCGGCATCGGGCCGTCGATGTACGCGTTCGTCGCGCACAACCGCGGCCTGGTCCTCGCGCAGAGCGGGCGGCTGGCCGAGGGGCTGGCCCAGCTCGACCGGGCCACCGAGCTGTTCTCCCGGACCGGCGTTCCGCTGGGCGAGTACCACATGGAGTACGCCGACGTCCTGGCCGAGCTGCGGCTGCTGCCGGAGGCGCGCGAGCTGGCCGGCCGCGCCGCCGCCGACCTCGAGGCCCAGGGCGTGCTGCTCCTCGCCGCGGAGGCGCGGCTGACCGTGGCGCAGACCGCGCTGCTGGCCGGGGACGCCGCAGCGGCGCGGACGGCGGCCGACGAGGCCGGGCGGCTGTTCCGCCGGCAGCGCCGGACGGCCTGGGCCGCGCGGGCCACCGTCCTCGCCGCCGAGGCCGCCGCCCTCGACGGCAGCGCCGACCTGCCGCTGCTGCGGCGCGCGGCGCGGGCGGCGGGGTTCCTCGACCGGTCGGGCATGCCGTCGGCCGCCGCGGCCGCCCACCTGGCCGCCGGCCGGCTGGCCACCGACCTCGGGCGCCCCGGCGTCGCGCGGCGCTGCCTCGGGGTGGCGCGCGACCGCAGCCGGCGGGGGCCGGTGCTGGTGCGCCTGCGCGGGCACCTCGCCGCCGCGTCGGTGGCGCGGCTCGCCGGTGACGACGACGCGGTGCTGCGGCAGTGCCGCGCCGGGCTCGCCGACCTGGCCCGGCACCGCGCCGCGCTGGGCTCCACGGAGCTGCGGGCGCTGGCCTCCGGGCACGGGGTCGAGCTCGGGCGCCTGGGACTGGAGACGCTGCTGTCGACCGGCTCCCCGCTGCGGGTGCTGGGCTGGATGGAGCAGACCCGCGCCGCGGCGCTGCTCGCCGTCGAGCCCCCGGTGCCCGACCTGCAGGACGAGCTCGCCGAGCTCCGGCTGGTGCACGCCGAGCTCGCGCAGGCGCTGCGCGACACCGGCGAGGAACCGGCCGAGCTGCGCGCCCGCCAGACCGCGGCGGAGGCCCGGCTGCGGCGCGCCACCTGGCACCGGTCGGGGTCCGCGCCGGCCCGGGCGCCGGTCTGCACGCCCGGCGAGCTGCGCCGGCGCCTCGACGGGCGCGCCCTGGCGTCGTTCGCCACGGTCGGCGACGAGCTGGTCGCCGTCGTCCTGCACGCCGGCGACAGCCGCCTGGTCCGGCTGGGCCCGGTCGCGCCGGTGCGGGCCGAGGGCGACAGCCTGCTGTTCGCCCTGCGCCGGCTGGTGCGCCCGGGCCGGGCCGCCGCGGTCGCGGCCGCGCGGGCCGCCGCCGAGCAGGGGCTGCGCCGGCTCGCGGACCTGCTGCTGCACCCGCTCGGGGTGCCCGCGGACGTCCCGCTGGTCGTCGTGCCCGACGGCCGGACCCGCCGCGTGCCGTGGCCGGCGCTGCACCCCGCACCGGTGTCGACCGCGCCGTCGGCCGCGCTGTGGGCGCGCACCGCCGCCGACGTCCCCCGGCCCGCCGGCCGGGTGGTGCTGGTGGCCGGGCCGCGGCTGCCCGGCGCGGTCGCGGAGGTCGAGGCGGTGCGCTCCTGCCACCCGGCCCCGGACGTCCTGACCGGCGAGGCGGCCACGGTGGCCGCGACCACCGCCGCCCTCGCCGGCGCCGGCCTCGCCCACCTCGCCTGCCACGGCCGGCTCCGGTCGGACAACCCGTCGTTCTCCGCCCTCGAGCTCGCCGACGGCCAGCTCACCGTGCACGAGCTCGACCGCCGGGGCATCGCGCCTCGGCGGGTCGTGCTCGCCGCGTGCGACTCCGCCGCCGACGTGGCGTACGCGGGGGACGAGCTGCTGGGGTTCGTCAGCGCCCTGCTGGCGCGGGGGGCGAGCGGGGTGCTGGCGAGCACGGTCGCCGTCGGCGACGTCGAGTCCGTCGACCTCATGCGTCAGGTGCACCGCGGGCTGGCCGCCGGCCGGACCGTCGCCGACGCGCTGCACGCCGCCCGCGACCGGCTCGACACCACCGACCCGCGTCAGTTCGTCCACTGGTGCGCCTTCGGCGCCTACGGGGCGGGCTGACCCGGCCGGGCGGGGTATCAGGAGCGCCCCGGGCCGCTCTGGTGGAGGAGCGGCACGGTCCGGACGGCGCGCTGGCACTCGGCCGGACCGCGGGGCACCATGCCGGTGCGGCCTCGCGAGGGGAGGTGGTGGGGATGACGGTGCCCGGACCGGGGGACGACGAGCTGCTCGACCAGCTGCGCGCCGCGGTGCGCGGGGCCGGCACCCCGCCGCCGGGGATGGCCGCGGCCGGCCGCGCCGCGTTCTCGTGGCGGACGCTGGACGCCGAGCTCGCCGCGCTGACCGCCGACTCGCTCCTGGACCGCCCGTCGGGAGTGCGCGGGGGTGCCGGCGGCCCGCGGGACCTGGTCTTCGAGGGCCGGGAGCTGTCGGTGGAGGTGGCGCGCGACGCCGACTGCCTCGTCGGCCAGCTGGTGCCGGCCACCCCCGGGCAGGTGTCCCTGCTGCGCCCCGACGGCGAGGTCGACCGCACCGACGCCGACGAGTTCGGTCGGTTCCGGTTCGACCGGGCGGTGTCGGGGCCGGCCCGGCTGCGCTGCACCACGCCCGCGGGCGTCCTGGTCACCGACTGGGTGCGCTTCTGACCCCCACTCCGCGGGCTCACACCTCCAGCAGCGCCTGCACCGCCCGGTGGGTGCGGATCCGCGCGATGGCCCGGGCCCGGGTCGGCCCGATGCTGCCGATCGGCATGCCGAGGCGTCGGCCGATCTCCTCGTAGGGCAGCGGCGGGTCCTCGATGAGCAGCAGCAGCAGGGCGCGCTGCCGGTCGGGCAGCTCGGCGAGCGCGGCGAGCAGGGCCTCGTGCCGCTCGCCCTCGAGCAGCTCGGCGTCCGGGCCGGGGGTGTCGTCGTCCGGCCGGCCCCGCTCGTCGAGGTCGGCGGAGGGGATCACGCAGCGGCCGCCGTTGAGGTGGTGGCACTCGTGGCGGGTCGTGGTGGCGATCCACCCGGGCAGCGCCCGCGGCTCCCGGATCGCCCCGAGGTGCTCGACCAGGCGCAGCCACACCGTCTGGGCGACGTCCTGGGCCTCGGCGTCCTGCAGGCGGTGCCGGCGCACGATCGACAGGACGAGGGGGAGGAACCGCTCGACGAGGCGGTCCCAGGCGGCGGCGTCGCCGGCCAGCGCCCGGGCGACCAGCGTGGCGACGGCGTCCTCGGCCTCGGGCTCCACGGACCGCCCCCTCACCTCCCGGGTGCTGCGGAGACCCCAGCGTAGTGACGGAGCTCCCGTCGGCGCGCGCGATCAGGCGAGGGATCAGGCCAGGGCGCGGGCGACGGCGTCCTCGGCCCGCCGGCGCGCCGACCCGTCGCCCTCGACGAGCGCCGAGACCGCCGAGCCGTCGACCAGCGCGACCAGCGTGGCGACGTCGGCGCCCCGCCGGCCGCACCGGTCGAGCAGGTCGGTGAGCTGGGCGTCGATGGCCGCGCGCGCCTCCCGGAGCAGCGGGCGCAGGCCCGCGTGGCGGCCGCAGGCCAGGAACCGCTCGTAGAGGGCCAGCAGCTCCGTGTCCCCCCGCCGCCCGCCGAGCACGACGTCGACGACGTGGCGGGCGGTGGCCGCGGCCGACCGGGGCCGGCGGGGGAGGGCGGCGACCAGCGCCTGCGCTCGATCCCGCTCCTCCCGCAGCAGGTGCTCGACCGCGGCGGCCCGCAGCTCGTCGATGCCCGGGAAGTAGTACGTGGTGACGCCGAGCGGGATGCCGGACCCGGCGACGACGGCACGGTGGGTGAGCGGGTCGGGCCCCCCGGCGGCCACCAGCCGGGCCGCCGCCTCGACGACGGCGGCCCGCCGGGCCTCGCCCTTGGCCGTCAGCCGCGTCATCAGTGCGCCGCCGAGGACGCCAGCTGCAGCGCGACCACCCCGGCCAGGATGAGCGCGATCGCGACGATCCGCAGCACCGTGACCGGGTCGCCGAACGCCAGCATCCCGACGACGGCGGTCCCGCCCGCGCCGATACCGGTCCAGACGGCGTACGCGGTGCCCACGGGCAGCGTGCGCAGCGCCAGGGAGAGCAGCGCGAAGCTGGCCACGGCGCAGACGACGAAGGAGACCGACCACCACAGCCGGCTGAAGTTCTCCGACTGCTTGAGCGAGATGGCGAACGCCGTCTCGAACAGGCCGGCCACGACGATCAGGACCCAGGCCACGACAGGCTCCTCAGAACGGTACGAACGTACGAGAACGACCATACATGCGTACGGTTCTCCTGGCCCGTGGTACCGGGACGGTCGCGTCCGTCCGCCGCATCCCCCAGGCTGGGGACGTCAGCCGCGACGAGAGGCCCCGAGAGGACGACGCCGGTGACCGACACCAGGACGCGCGAGGAGACGACCGCGCAGGGCAGCCCAGACCCCGCCGGCCCGCTGGGCCCCGAGGAGCTCGACCGCATCCACGCCTGGTGGCGCGCGGCCAACTACCTCTCGGTCGGCCAGATCTACCTCATGGACAACCCGCTGCTGCGCGAGCCGCTGCGCCCGGAGCACGTCAAGCCGCGGCTGCTGGGCCACTGGGGCACGACGCCGGGACTGAACTTCGTCTACGCCCACCTCAACCGGGCGATCGCCGCCCGGGACCTCGACTGCATGTACGTGATGGGCCCCGGGCACGGCGGGCCCGGCCCGGTCGCCGCGGCGTGGCTGGAGGGCACCTACAGCGAGGTCTACCCGGACGTCTCGCAGGACGCGCCCGGGATGAAGCGGCTGTTCACGCAGTTCAGCTTCCCCGGCGGGATCCCCAGCCACGTCGCACCGGAGACCCCCGGCTCCATCCACGAGGGCGGCGAGCTCGGCTATGCCCTGGTGCACGCCTACGGCGCCGCCTTCGACAACCCCGACCTGGTGGTCGCGGCCGTCGTCGGTGACGGCGAGGCCGAGACCGGGCCGCTGGCCGCCAGTTGGCACACCACCAAGTTCGTCGACCCGGCGCGTGACGGCGCCGTGCTGCCCATCCTGCACCTCAACGGCTACAAGATCGCCAACCCGACGGTGCTGGCCCGCATCGAGCCCGACGAGCTCACCGACCTGCTGCGCGGCTACGGGCACACGCCGTACGTGGTCGAGGGCGACGACCCGGCGGTGATGCACCAGCAGTTCGCCGCGGTCCTCGACCACTGCCTCGACGAGATCGCCGAGATCCAGCGCCGGGCCCGGCAGGACGGCGTCACCGAGCGCCCGCGCTGGCCGGTGATCGTGCTGCGCTCGCCGAAGGGCTGGACCGGGCCGGCCGAGGTCGACGGGCACCGCGTCGAGGGCTCGTGGCGCTCCCACCAGGTGCCCTTCGCCAACGCCCGCGAGGACGAGGGGCACCGGCGGGTCCTCGAGCAGTGGCTGCGCAGCTACCGCCCCGAGGAGCTCTTCGACGACGACGGCGCGCCCGTGCCGGCCGTGCGCGACCTGCACCCCGAGGGCCCGCGGCGGATGAGCGCCAACCCGCACAGCAACGGCGGCCTGCTCCTGCGGCCGCTGCGGCTGCCCGACTTCGCCGACTACGCCGTGCCCGTGCCCGAGCCCGGCACCGGCGCCGTGGAGGCCACCCGGGTGCTCGGGGAGTTCCTGCGCGACGTCATGCGCCGCAACCCCGAGACCTTCCGCGTCTTCGCCCCCGACGAGAACAACTCCAACCGGCTCGGCGCCGTCCTGGAGGCCACCGACCGGACGTGGGTGGCGCGGCGCGAGCCCGACGACGACCACCTGGCCCCCGACGGCCGGGTCATGGAGGTGCTCTCCGAGCACCTGTGCCAGGGCTGGCTGGAGGGCTACCTGCTCACCGGCCGGCACGGCTTCTTCTCCTGCTACGAGGCCTTCATCCACGTCGTCGACTCGATGTTCAACCAGCACGCCAAGTGGCTGAAGACCACCAACGGCATCCCCTGGCGGCGGCCGATCGCCTCGCTGAACTACCTGCTCACCTCGCACGTCTGGCGCCAGGACCACAACGGCTTCTCGCACCAGGACCCCGGCTTCATCGACCACGTGGTCAACAAGAAGGCCGACGTCATCCGGGTCTACCTGCCGCCGGACGCGAACACGCTGCTGTCGGTGGCCGACCACTGCCTGCGCACCCGGCAGTACGTCAACGTCGTCGTGGCGGGCAAGCAGCCGGCGCTGCAGTACCTGGACATGGACCGGGCGGTGGAGCACTGCACCAAGGGCATCGGCATCTGGGAGTGGGCCAGCACCGACGGCGGCGCCGAGCCCGACGTCGTGCTCGGCTGCGCGGGGGACGTGCCGACGATGGAGACCCTGGCGGCCGCCGAGATCCTGCGGGGCGCCTTCCCCGACCTGCGCGTCCGCGTGGTCAACGTCGTCGACCTGATGCGGTTGCAGGACGACCGCGAGCACCCGCACGGGCTCTCCGACGCCGAGTTCGACTCCTACTTCACCACCGACAAGCCGGTCGTGTTCGCCTACCACGGCTACCCGTGGCTGATCCACCGGCTGACCTACCGCCGGGCCAACCACGAGAACCTGCACGTGCGCGGGTACGTGGAGGAGGGCACCACGACCACGCCGTTCGACATGTGCGTCGTCAACGGCATCGACCGGTACGACCTCGCCATCGCCGTCATCGACCGGGTGCCCCGGCTGCGGGCCCGCGGCGCCCACCTGCGCGACCGGCTCACCAACCAGCTCATCGAGCACCGCCGCTACATCCGCACCCACGGCGAGGACCTGCCCGAGATCCGCGACTGGCAGTGGGGCTCGGGCGCGGGCCCGGTGGTGGTCGGCGGCGGTCCGCTGCACGAGCCGGAGAACTGACCGCGGGCGGGCGCTCGCCGGCCGGGGCCGGCTGGCACGATGCGGGCATGGCGGACCCAGGGGGCCCAGCCGGACGCGGCGGGACGGCGTTCGTCCTCGGCGGCGGGGGAGTGCTCGGCGCGGCCGAGGTCGGGATGCTGCAGGCACTCTTCGAGCGCGGCGTCCGCCCGGACCTGGTCGTGGGGACGTCGGTGGGGGCGATCAACGGGGCGTTCGTCGCCGCCGACCCCACGCCCGGGGCGGTCGAGCGGCTGCGCGGCGTCTGGGCGGAGCTGGCCTCGCGGCAGGTGTTCGCCGGGTCGGTGCTGCGCCGGGTCGGCACCCTGGTGCGCACCCGCACGCACCTGCACCCCCGCGAGCCGCTGCGCGACCTGCTCGAGGCGCACCTGCCGGTGCGGGCCTTCGCCGGGCTGCGCGTCCCGTTCCAGTGCGTCGCGGCCAGCATCGAGCAGGCCGCTGAGCACTGGTTCACCGACGGCGACCTGGTCGCTGCGGTGCTCGCCTCGTGCGCCGTCCCCGGGCTGCTGCCGGCGGTGGAGATCGACGGGGAGCACTACCTCGACGGCGGGCTGGTGCACAGCATCCCGGTCGGCCGGGCGGTGGCGCTGGGCGCCGACACCGTCTACGTGCTGCAGGTCGGCCGGATCGACCGTCCGCTGACCCCGCCGACGCAGCCGTGGGAGGTCGCCACGGTCGCCTTCGAGATCGCCCGCCGGCACCGGTACGCCGCGGATCTGGCCGCGCTCCCGCCGGGGGTCACGGTGCACGTGCTGCCCGCGGGGGACCCGGCCCCGCCCGGCGCGGCCAACCTGCGCTACCGCGACTTCTCCGGCGTCGCCGCGCGCATCGACCAGGCGCGCGACGCCGCCGCCGAGCACCTCGACCGGATCGCCGCGGGCCCGGGCGGGGTGGTCTGAGGTGCTGCCCTCCCGCCGGGTGCGCCGGGTCACCGGCCCGCTGCTGCTCGCGGCGCTGGTCGCCGGCGTCGTCCTGCTGCCGGTGCTGCTGGTGCTGGCCCTGGTCGTCTCGGTCTTCCTCCCGGGCCGCCTGCGGGCGCTGCGGCTGCTGGCCTTCGGCCTGGTGTACCTGGCGCTGGAGGTGGCCGGCCAGGCGGTCGCGGCACTGCTGTGGGTGGCCGGCGGGTTCGGCCGCCGGCTGCACGCACCCCGGGTCCTGGCGGCGCACTACACCGCGCTGCGGCTGGCGCTCGACGTCCTCATGCGGGCGGCGCAGCGGTTGTTCGCCCTGCGGCTGGTCACCGACGGCGAGTCCTGGTCGCCGCTGGACGACGGGGTGCCCGGCTCCACCAACGCGATGGTGGTGCTCTCGCGGCACGCCGGCCCGGGGGACTCGTTCCTGCTCGTGCACACGCTGATGAACCGCGACCACCTGCGCCGGCCGCGGATCGTGCTCAAGGACGTGCTGCAGCTGGACCCGCTGATCGACGTCTACCTCAACCGGCTGCCCAACCACTTCGTCCCCGCGGGCGCGGGCGGCGCGGGCTCCGAGACAGCGATCGCCGACCTCGCCCGCGACCTGGGCGAGGAGGACGCGCTGCTGATCTTCCCGGAGGGCGCGAACTTCACCCCGCAGCGCAAGGTCCGGGCGCTGCAGCGGCTGCGCGACCGCGGGCTGCTGGCGGCGGTGCAGCGCGCCGAGGCCATGCGGCACCTGCTCCCGCCGCGCCCGGGTGGGGTGGTGGCGGCGCTGCAGGCGGCCCCGCACGCCGACGTCGTGCTGGTGGCGCACACCGGGCTGGAGCACCTGAGCACGGTGCGGGACGTGTGGCGGGGCCTGCCCATGGACAAGACGCTGCACCTGCGGTGGTGGTTCATCCCCGCCGCCGAGGTGCCCCGCGAGGAGGCGGAGCTGACCGACTGGCTCTACCACTGGTGGGAGACCATCGACGACTGGATCACCACCACGTCCGCCGCCACCCGGCAGGAGGAGGCGGCCGGCCGGGCCGGCGCCCGGCCGGCCTAGCGCGGCGCGTCGCGGTCGCGGGCGGGGGTGCCGGCGAAGCCGGTGCGGTGGGCCCACACGACCGCCTGCGTGCGGTCCCGCACGCCGAGCTTGGCCAGGATCGACTTGACGTGCGTCTTGACCGTCTCAGGGGAGAGCCACACGACCCGGGCGATCTCGGCGTTGGAGAGCCCGTCGGCGAGGGCGCGCAGCACGTCGGCCTCCCGGTCGGTGAGGTGCGCCGCCCGCCGCAGCTGCTCCCGGTCGGGCGCCCGCCGGGCGGCGTAGGCGGCCAGCAGCCGCCGGGTCACGGCCGGGGCGACCAGGGCGTCGCCGGCCACCACCGTCCGGATGCCGTCGATGAGCTGCTCCGGGGTGGCCCGCTTGAGCAGGAACCCGTCCGCGCCCGCGTCCAGCGCGTCGTCGACGACCTCGTCCAGGTCGAAGGTGGTGAGCACCAGCACCCGGGGCCGCCGCGGCCAGGACACGATCTCGCGGGTGGCGCGGACCCCGTCCAGCGCCGGCATCCGGACGTCCATGACCACCACGTCGGGGGCCAGCGCGCGGGCCCGCTCGACGGCCTGGCGCCCGTCGGCGGCCTCGCCGACGACGGTGATGTCCTCCTCGGCGTCGAGCAGCGCCCGCAGCCCGCTGCGGACCAGGACGTCGTCGTCGGCGAGCAGGACCCGGATCACGAGGCCACCGTCGCGTCCACGGGCAGCACCGCGCGCACCCGGAAGCCGCCGGGGACCGGCACCGCCTCGAGCTCGCCGCCCTCCAGCCGGGCGCGCTCGCGCATGTTCACCAGCCCGTGTCCGGGCACCGGGTCGACCGGGCTGTCGCACTCGTTGAGCACCTCCACCAGCACCCGGGAGCCCGTCGTGCGGACCTCGACCCGGATCCGGCCGTCGGGGGTGTGGCGGACGGCGTTGGTCAGTGCCTCCTGCACGATGCGGTACACCGCGCGGGCCACCCCCGCGGGCAGCTCGGCGCCGTCGGTGCGCAGCTCCACCGACCGCCCGGTCGCCCGGACGCGGCCCACCATCTCCTCGAGGTCGGTCGTCGTCGGCGCGAACGGGTCGGCCGCGCCCTCGTCGGGCTGCAGCACGCGCAGCAGGCGGCTGAGCTCGTCGAGCGCCGCCCGCCCCGCCGTCTCGATCGAGGTCAGCGCCTCCTGCGCGTAGGTGGGGTTGTCGGCGAACACGCGGCGGCCCACCCCCGCCTGCAGGACCATGACGTTGACCGTGTGGCCCAGCGAGTCGTGCAGCTCGCGGGCCAGCCGCCCCCGCTCCTGCATCAGCAGCCGCTCCGCCTCGAGCGCCTCCCGGCGGCTCTCGGCGGCCCGGGCGGCCTCGGCCGCCACGGCGCGGGTGCGCCGGTTGCTCAACGCTCCGGCGACCGTCGCGACGAGGAAGCTGGCGACGATCGAGGGGAGCGCCGAGACGGGGTCGCCGTGGTCGAGGGCCACGAACCCGGCGACGCCCAGCGCGGCGACGGCGGTGGCCGCGATCCGCAGGCGGGTGCCGCCGACGGCGAAGCAGGTGAAGAGGGCGAACCAGGCCGGCCAGGCGAGCAGGTCGATCGGCGACCCGGCCGCCGCCGTCACGACGATGGCCGCGCTGGCGCCGGCTTGGGCGAGCAGCGGCGCGGTCTGGCGGCAGACCAGCGCCAGGGGTCCGGCGGCCGCGGCGACGAGCGTGACCGCGTCGCGTGGCTCGTAGGGGGCCTCGGCCGGCACGGCCAGCGCGAGACCGACCGAGGCCACCGCCAGGACGACGGCCAGCGCCACGTCCACGCGGGCGGGGGCCCACCACGCGGGCCGGCGGGGTGCGGTCGGGGACGCCGAGGGCGACACGTCCCATCGTGCCGCCGGGGAGGGTCGCGAGGCGACACCCTCGTGAGTCGCCCGCCTCCCTCGCGCGAGGGAGGAGCGCCGTCCGGCGGGGTGGCGCCGGGCCGGGGCGGACCACCCGGCCGAGGGCCGGGAGCCCACCGCTCGGGGCTCCTCGCGGGGGGTGGCCGGGGCGCAGGGTCGACCGCACGCAGCCCGACCCGTCCCCACCCCCGGAGGTCCCCGTGTCCACCACCCGCACCCCCGCACCCGGATGGCCCGCGCCGCAGGCGTGGCCGCCTCCGCCACCCTGGCCGGTGCGCCCGCGCCGGACGCGCGCCCGCCGCGTCCTCGCCCTCGTGCTCGGCGTCCTGCTCCTGCTGCCCGGCGTGGCCCTGCTCGTCGGGGGAGGAGCGCTGGTGTGGGCGCACGGCCAGGAGCGCTCCGACGGTTTCGTGTCCTCGCCGGAGGAGGCGTTCACCAGTACCGGGCACGCCCTGGTCAGCGACCGCATCGACCTCGCCGCCGGGCCACGGTGGCTGCCGCTGCCCGAGACCCTCGGCACGGCGCGCGTCGAGGTGACCGGCACGGGCTCCCGCGACGTCTTCGTCGGCATCGCGACGGCGGCGGACGCGGCGGCCTACCTCGGCGACGTCCGGCGGACCCACGTCGACGGCCTGGGCTTCGGCGGGCCCGCAGACGGCGACGACGACCTGCCCGGAGGGGAGCCGCCGGGGCCGCCCACCGCGCAGGACTTCTGGATCGCGGAGGCCACCGGCCGCGACGGCGTCGAGGTCACGTGGGACCCGGCGGACGGCGACTGGGTGTTCGTCGTGATGAACGCCGACGGCGGACCGGGCGTCTACGTCGACGCGCGCATCGGGGTCGAGGCGCCGGCCCTCGGCGGCATCGGCTGGGCGTCGCTCGGCGCCGGCGCGCTGCTCACCACCGTCGCCGTGGTCCTGGTGCGGCCGCGTCGCCGCCCGGCGGGCTGACCGCGGCCACGGTCCCGGCAGCGAGGAGGTCCCGCGGTCCCGGACCGCGGGACCTCCGGCGTGCCGCCGGCCGGAGGGACGGGACGGGGAGCCCGTCGGGTCACCGTCGAGGACCGGACCACCACCGCGGCCGCGTCCCGGCGGGAGGCGGCCGCACACCGGGCCGGGTGGGGCCACGGCGCGTCCCGGTGGGCGCTGCGGCGCCCGTCGTGCGCGGCGGACCTCGGTCGGACCGGTCGGCGGAGGAGCGCCGGTCGCGCGCGTGGCCGCTCGGGGGCGGGTGGGTGGCGTCGTCACCGCCGGGCCGCGGCGGCGGGCGCAGCGGCCCGGCGGGGTCGTCGTCGGCCTCGGGCGGCTCGGCCGGCTCCTGCTGGACGTCCGCGGGAGGTGCCGGCTGCGCCGGGGCGCCGTCCACCGGCTGCGGGCCGGCCTCGGCGGCCGGTGGTGCGGCGGGCGGTGGTGCGGCGGGCGGTGGTGCGGCGGGCGGTGGTGCGGCCGGCGGTGGGGACGGCGGCGCGGCCCGGCCGGACGGCGCCGGGTCCCCGGCGAGGATGCGGCGCTGCAGCTCGCGCAGGTCGGGGCCGGGCTCCAGGCCCAGCTCGCCGAGGAACACCGCCCGGGCCTGCCGGTAGCTGCGCAGGGCCTCCTCCGGGCGCCCGAGGCGGTGCTGGGCCAGCATCCGCAGCGCCCACAACCGTTCCCGCAGCGGCGCCTCGGCCAGGGGCGGTCCGAGCTCCAGCAGCGCCCGCTCCGGCGCGCCGCTGGCGAGGAGGGCCTCGGCCAGCACCTCGCGCGCCTGGTCGCGCACCTCCGTGAGGTGGGCGACGCCGGCGGTGGCCCACGGCGCGTCGGCGACGGTGGGGTAGGGGCGGCCGCGCCACAGGGCCAGCGCCTCCTCGGCGGCCCGGCAGGCCTCCTCCGCCCGGCCGGAGGACAGCAGCGTCCGCGCCTCGCCGGCCAGCCGGGTGAACCGCCGGGAGTCGACGGTCTCCGGGTCGACCACCAGCCGGTACCCGCCGGGCTCGCGGACCAGCACCTCCGACGGCACCCCCGGCGCACGGTCGGGCTCGAGCGCCCGGCGCAGCCGCCACACGTGCGAGTCCAGCGTCGACGACGAGCGGGCCGGGGACTCCTCGCCCCACATGGCCTGGGTCAGCGCGTCGACGCTGACGTGCCGGCCGACGTGGACCAGCAGCAGCGACAGCGCCGCGGTGAGCCGCGCACCGCCCAGGGCGACCGGGACCCCCGCGCGCCGGACCTCGAGCGGGCCGAGGTCATGGAACGACAGCAGGGGGGAACTGGCTCCGCCCACGAACGGCCTCCTCGCGTGCTTCCCCCGTGCCCGCGATCCACGGTGACCGGCTCCGGCTGCGCGACTGCGCCGCCGGGTCGACCGACCACCGTGCGTGACGACCCTGACGGGACAGTGCGTACCGCATCCCCGCCCGCGCCGGTAGGGGTTACGAGACGGAGAGGACCTGAACGCGCCGTTGGAGCGGGATTGGAGCGGCTCCCCCGAGCGTGGTGCCGTCGGCCGCCGGGTCGAGGGAGCGGAGCCGCGGAGGGAGACCGTCCTTGCACCAGCCTGCGGTGGCAGTGCCGCCACCTGCCGACCGGCGTCCTCCGTCCAGCCCCTCCTCCGAGCGCTCCCGCCCTCCGGCGCGACCCGGCGCCGGTGTGCGGCCGGCCGCGCGATGGTGAGCCCCGGGCGGGCCGTGCCCCTCGTGACCGCGGTGCTCCTGCTGACTGCCTGCGGCGTCTACGGGCCGGACCGGGTGCTGACCGTGGGCGCGGAGGCCGTGGGCGCGGTCGCCGACCCCGACGCCGAAGCCGAGGCCGAGGCCGAGGCCGACGCCGGGCCGGCCGCCCCGACCGGTGTCACGCCGCCCGCTGCGGTGGTCGCGCCGCCGCCGGCGCTGGACCCGGCCGCGGTCGCGGGGCTGGCCGTGCACGAGGCGGGCACCCGGACGCCCGAGGACCACCGGCAGGTCGCCACCGTGTCGGTGCCCGGTGTGCCGCCGCTCGACCGGGCGCTGGGCGACCTGGTCGCCGAGGGCGTGCAGCGGTACGAGGACCGGCTGGTCGCCGGCTCGTGGAACGAGCTGACGGTCGGGGTGACGCCCGTGCTCGCCAGCGGCAGTGTCCTCGGGACCTCGGTCGCCGTGCGCACCCGGAGCGGCGGCCTCCCCGCCGAGACCGCCACGACCGGCGTCTACGCCGACGTGGTGTCCG
This sequence comes from Geodermatophilus sp. SYSU D00710, assembly GCF_054050195.1. Classification (NCBI taxonomy): domain Bacteria; kingdom Bacillati; phylum Actinomycetota; class Actinomycetes; order Geodermatophilales; family Geodermatophilaceae; genus Geodermatophilus; species Geodermatophilus sp. SYSU D00710. The sequence continues at coordinate 20,017 of NZ_JBJGYX010000042.1, read as the reverse complement.
GGGCCGTCTGGACCTCGCCCGACCTGGTCGCCGACCCCGACCTCACCTTCGCCTGGTTCACCGACGCGGTCCGCCGGGCGGGCCTGGGGCACGAGCTGCTCGGCAGCGCGGTCGCGCTCGCGGACCTGCGCTTCGGCGCGGACGGGTCGGTCACCGCCGTGGTGGGGCTCGGCGACGGCCGGGCCGAGCCCTTCGGTGACGTCGCCGTGCGGTTCGCCCCCCACGTGGTCGAGGGGGTCCTCACCGACGCCGGCCGCGCGGTGCGGCAGGCGGCCGTCGCGGCCGCCCCCTTCACCGGCGTCCCGCCGGCGCCCGCTCCGGCAGCGGAGAGCCCCGCGCCGGAGAGCCCGGCGCCGGAGAGCCCGGCGCCGCAACCCCCGGCGCCGGAGGTGCCGGCGCCGCAACCCCCGGCGTCCGAGGTCCCGGCGCCCGCTCCGGCGTCACCGCCGCCCGGTCAGGCCGTCGACTGTGCCGTGCTGGCGTGCGTCGCGCTCACCTTCGACGACGGCCCCGGCCCCCACACCGCGCAGCTCCTGCGGGACCTGCGCGCGGCCGGCGCCCGCGCCACCTTCTTCGTCGTCGGGCAGGCCGCCGCCGCCGAGCCCGACCTCGTCCGGCAGGCGCTCGCCGACGGCCACGCCGTCGGCAACCACAGCTGGTCCCACCCACGGCTGCCCGACGTCGGCACCGCCGCGGTCGCCGCCCAGCTCGACCGGACCACCGCGGTGCTGGCCGACCTGGGCGTGACCACCGACCTGATGCGCCCTCCGTACGGGGCCACCGACGCCACGGTCGCGTCGGTGACGGCGCAGCGCGGCCTCGCCCAGATCGCGTGGGACGTCGACCCGCAGGACTGGCTGAACCGCGACGTCGCGACCACCACGCAGCGGGTCCTGGACGGCGTCCACCCCGGCGCGATCGTGCTGCTGCACGACATCCACCCGAGCACGGTCCAGGCGGTACCCGGCATCGTCGACGCGCTGCGGGCGGCGGGCTACACGCTGGTGACGGTGCCGGAGCTGCTCGGGCCCGACCTGGAGCCCGGACGGGTGTACGTGCACCGGTGACCCGCCGGGGCGGGCTCACGCGTCGAGACCGGTGGAGGTCGGCGTGGTCTCCTCGCCGACCTGGGACTCGACAGCCCGGCCTCGGTGCCCGGACTGCCGGCCTCCGACACGTCGTCCACGCCTGGCCCGTCGTCGCCGGACTGGCGCTGCTCGCGGTCGCCTGCCGGCTCACCGACCGCCGGACGGAGCCCGCCGCCCCGCCGGCGCAGCTCACCGGTTGCGGTCGGCGACGGCGGAGACGACGGCGGCCGCGCGGCTGGGGAACGGCCCGGCGGTGCGGCCGTCCGCGCGGCAGGTCCAGCGGTAGCCGCCGGCGGTCTCCTCGACCAGGTAGCCGTCCGGGTCGGCCGGGCCGTGCCCGGGGAGCCGCTCCGGGGGCGGGACGGGGAACGGGTCGGTCACCGGACCTCCACGTGCTGGTAGCGGACCCCGGCCGACACACTGCCGAGGTGCACGACGGGCACCGGCCGGACGGCGGCGTCGTCGACGGCCACGGTCGCACCCGCCGTGCCCACCCGGGCGACGAGCCGCGCGCCGGTGACGGTGACGGTGAGCGGGACGGGGTCGCCGGCCGGCAGCGGCCCACCACCGGCCGCGGACGCCAGCGGCGTGGCGACGCCGTCGGCGACCCGGGAGACCTCCAGGCCGCCGTCGGCGCGCAGCAGGACGAGGTAGCCGTCGGCACCGGGCGAGGGACCCGGTGGCAGGTAGGGGGAGTCGTCGGTGGTCAGCAGGACCGACGCCCCGCACGGGCCGGGCCCGGGATGGCGCTCGACCAGCCGGAGGTCGAGGGACAGCGTGAACGCGGCCGGGTCTAGCGGCGCCAGGAACCCCATCAGCGTGGACGTGGCCGCGCCGGGGGCGCCGCAGCCCCACGAGGCGTCGTCGGGGGAGAACCGGCCGCGGTCGGTGTCCGGCTGCATCCCCGGCAGCCAGACCCGGTGGGCGAACAGGTCCGTCGTGCGCCGTGCGGCGTCCCCGGCGAGGTACACCGGGTCGTCGGAGAAGAGCGCGTCGACGCCGGCCGCGACGAGGGCGTCCCGCTGGTACCGGCGGTCGACGGTGTGGCAGGCCACCTCGATGCCGGCCGCGTGCGCGCGCTCGCACAGCGCCGCGGTGACCTGGCGGGCCGCCGGCCCGATCCAGCCGATGCCCTCGGCGGCGGCCCGGTCGACGTCGGTGGTCCCGAGCCAGACGACGTCCCAGCCGCGCGAGCGGGCGAGCCGGCAGTCGGCGAGCGAGAAGGACTGCAGCAGCACCGACGACCGGCGGATGCCGCGCCGGTCGAGCGCCGCGATCACCGGCGCCATCGAGCCTGCGCCCTTGGCCTCGGGGCACAGCAGCACGCGGTCGCCGAACTCGGTGAGCACCTCGTCGAACAGCGGCGGGCGCAGCCCGTCGGGCCAGCCGCCGCCGAGGGTGGTCGAGGCGTCGACGTCGAGCTGCTTCCAGGACACCGAGGTGTGGTCGGCGACGTTGCCGCTGGAGGTGGTCATGCGGTCGACCGTGCCGTCGTGCATGACGCCGAGGCCTCCGTCGGCGAGCACGTGCACGTCCTGCTCGATGACCGGCAGGCCCTGGCCCACCGCGACGCGGTAGGCCTCCAGCGTGTGCTCGGGTGCCTGCAGCGCCCCGCCGCGGTGGGCGATGACGAACGGCCGGCGCAGGTCGGCGAAGTCCACGCGGAACCCTAGAGCGCCCGGCCGGAGGTGGCGCTCCGGACCAGCCCGCAAGATGGAGTCGTGACGACCGCCGCGCCGCCGTGCTACGCCGCCCTCGGCGACTCGATCTCGATCGACGAGTACGCCGGCGGTCCCGGCCGGGGCGGGGCGAGCCTGCTGTTCCGCAACCGCGACGACGACTTCCCCGACTGGCGCGGCCGCGACCTCCTGGGCCTGGACCCCACCACCGTCTTCGCCCTGCTCGCCACCGACGGGGCGACCACCGACACCCTGCTGCGCGCCCAGCTCCCCCGGCTGCGGGCGCTGCCGCAGCGGCCCACGCTGGTCACCCTGACGATCGGCGGCAACGACCTGCTGGGCGCGTACGGCGACACCGACGCGGCCCGGGAGGTCGTCGCCCGCGTCGGGGTCGCCGTCGACGTCGCCCTGGACGGGATCACCGGCCTGCTGGCGCCCGGTGGCCGCGTCGTCGTCGGCACCGTCTACGACCCGAGCGACGGCACGGGCGATGCCGTCCGGCTGGGGTTGCCGCCCTGGCCGGACGCGGTCGGGGTGATCGGCGAGCTCAACCGGGTGCTGCGCGGCGCCGCCGAGCGGCACGGCGCCGCGGTGGCCGACGTCGCCGGGACCTTCGCCGGTCACGGACTGCGCGCGGGGGACCCGACCCGGCCCGACGCCCGGCCCGCCGCGCGGGACCTGTGGTTCTGCCGCCTCATCGAGCCCAACGCCTGGGGAGCCGGGGGCGTCCGGGCGGCGTTCTGGACGGCGCTGCACGCGTGACCACGGGGGCACCGCGCGCAGCGCCCGGTGCCCGCCCGGTGCCCGCCCGGTGCTCAGCCGGTGCCCTGCTCCGCGATCAGCTCGGCGACCTCCTCGGGCATCTCCGAGCAGTCGTCGTCGGTGTCGGGCTGGTCCTGCGCGAGGCCCTCGACGCCGGCGTCCTCGACGGGGGTGAAGCCCTTCTGCTCGATGTGCCGCGGCACCCGGTTCTGCGCGTTGACCACGTGCGAGCGCGACAGCCAGCCCAGGCCGTCGGCCACGTCGAAGTCCAGCCCGCCGCCGGGCGCCCGCTGGACGTGTCCGGGGGAGGGCAGCAGCCCGACCAGCTGCACCGCCTGGTCGACGGTCAGCGTCGAGGGCGGGGTGTCGAAGTAGTACCAGCTGGCCGAGCAGATGCCGTAGACCTGCGGGCCGAGCTGGGCGTAGTTGACGTAGAGCTCGAGCATGCGGCGGTCGTCGACCACCAGCGCCAGCTCCGCCGACAGGCCGGCCTCGACCGCCTTGCGCCAGATGCTCATCGACTGGTTGAGGAAGAGGTTCTTGGCCACCTGCTGCGGGATGGTCGACCCCGAGGGGTCCTCCTCGCCGCGCAGCCGCGCCTCGGCCCGGCCGGAGAGCTCGTCCCAGGTGAACGCGCCGTCGCGGTAGGGCAGCGCCTGGTCCTCGTGGGCGATGACGGCGGCGAGGAAGTTGCGGGACACGTGCTCCACGGGCACCGACCGCTGGACGGCGCCCTGGTCGTTGGCCAGCATGAACGCCGTCGTCGGCGGGTCGACCCAGCGCAGCGACACCAGCACGAGCAGGTGCAGCACGAAGGCCACGACCACGCCCCGGACGACGCGGCGCCGCACCCGGCGGCGCCGGAGGCGCCTGTCGGCGTCCGGGGGCGGGCCCTCGTCCCCGCGCCGCCGGGAGTCCGGACGGCCCCGTCCGGGCGGCGGCTGCGCTCCCGGCGGAGGCCCGGGCGGCGGCCACGCCCTCGATGGCGGCGGCGGCGCGCCCCACGGTCCGGGCGGCGGCGGAGGCGCCCCCGGGGCGCCGTACGGCGGCAGCGGCCCGTCCTCGGCGACCGGCCGGGGTGTGCGGCGGGTCGGCACCCGGTCGGTCCACGGCCGGACGGACGGGACGTCGTCGGGCGAGCGGCGGCGGCGCGACGCGAAGGGCATGCGGTGCTGTCCTCCCGGGACCGTGGGACCTGATCCCCAGGCTACGGTCCGCACCTCCCCGCCACCGTGGTCCACGCCACCGGTCGGGACCCCGGGCAGCCGGCGCCGCCGCGCGGCCTACGTCAGCAGGAGGAAGCCGATGGACGTCCCCGCACCGACCCCGGCCGGGTCACCCGCGCCGGTCGCCGAGGACCCCGGCGTCCACGCCGTCGTGGGAGCCGGGGGAGTGACCGGCCGGCGGCTGGTCGCGCACCTGCACGCCGCAGGTCACCGCGTGCGGGCGGTCACCCGCGACGGGCGCGACGTCGGCACCCCCGGGGTGGAGACCGCGGCGGCGGACGCGGCCGACGGCGCGGGCCTGGCGGCCGCCTGCCGCGGCGCGGTCGCCGTCTACCACTGCGTCCTGCCGGCGCTCGCCCGCTGGGCCGACGACCTCCCCGTGGTGACCGACGCCCTGCTCGACGCCGCGTCCCGCGTCGGCGCACGGCTGGTGTACGCCGACGACACGTGGATGTACGGGCGCGTCGACGGGCCGATGACCGAGGACACCGCGTGGCGGCCGGTCAGCGCCAAGGGCGTGCTCCGCGCGTGGGTCGCCGAGCGCGTCCTGCACGCCGCGGCGGCCGGGCGCCTGCGGGTGAGCAGCGTGCGGGCCGGGGAGCTCTACGGGCCCGGGGTCCGGTCGCTGGTCGCCGGCAACCTGTTCCGCGCGGCGCGGCTGGGGCTGCCCGTCCAGTGGGTCGGGGACCCCGACCTGCCCCTGACCCCCACCCACGTCGACGACTTCGCCGCGACCCTGGCCGCCGCCGGCACGCGCGACACCTCCGACGCGGGGGTCTGGCACGTGCCCCACCCCGGGGTGACCACCGGCCGGGGGCTGGCGGCCGAGGCGTGCCGGCAGGCGGGCACCGCGCTGCGGCTCGTGGCGCACCCCGGCGGACGGTTGCGCCTGCTGGGCCGGGTCCACCCGCTCGCCGCTGAGGTCGCCGGGATGGCCTACCAGTTCGAGCAGCCGTTCGTCGTCGACGGCAGTCGTGCGGAACGGGCGTTCGGCCTCAGCCCGACCCCGTACCCCCGGGGGATCCACCGGACGCTGGCGGCCCTCCGGGCGAGCCGGGGCTGACGGCCGCCGGGCCGTCGGGGACCGACCTCGGCGCCGGCACCGCGGACCCGACCGCGGCCGTCGTCGGCACCGGCTCGCCCGGCGGCAGCTCCGGGTCGTCGAGGCGGTGGGCCAGCCGGCTCGGCCACCACATCCACCGGCCGACGTCCAGGGTCAGCGCGGTGACCAGGACCGACCGGACGACGATGGTGTCGAGCAGCACGCCGAGGGCCACGGCGACGCCGAGCTGGGTCAGGAAGGTCAGCGGCAGGGTGCCCAGCACCGCGAACGTCGCCGCCAGCACCAGCCCCGCCGAGGTGATCACACCCCCGGTGGCGGCCAGCCCGACCAGCGCGGCCCGCCGGGTGCCGTGGTCGGCGGCCTCCTCCCGCACCCGGGTCATCAGGAAGATGTTGTAGTCGATGCCCAGGGCCACGAGGAACACGAAGACGAACAGCGGGAAGGAGCTGTCGGTCGCGGTCACCCCGAGGAACCAGTCGAAGACCAGGGCGCTCAGGCCGAGCGCCGCGCCGAAGGACAGCACCACCGTGGCGATGAGCAGCAGCGGCGCCACCACCGCCCGCAGCAGCACGCCCAGGACGGCGAGCACCACCAGCATGATCAGCGGGATGACCAGGCGGTTGTCCCGCTGCGAGGCGTTCTGCACGTCCAGGTTGAGCGCGGTGTTCCCACCGACCAGCGCCTGGCCGTCACCGACGTCGTCGAGCGCGACCCGCAGGTCCTCGACGGTCGCGGCGGCCGCGGCGCTGTCGTAGGGGTCGGCCAGCGTGGCGCTGACCAGCGCGGTGTCGCCGGCCACCTGCGGCGGGTCGACCGCGGCGATGCCGTCGTCGGCCGCCACGGCGGCGGCGACCTCGTCGGCGGAGTCGGCGGAGGTCACCACCGTCACGGGGTTGCCGGCCACGGCCGGGAAGTGCCGGGCGGCCACCTCCTCGCCCTGGATGGACTCGGGCGTCCCCCGGAAGCCCTCGGCCTGGGTCAGCCCGCTGGGGTCGAGGCGGAACACCGCGAGGCAGGCCAGCAGCAGCAGGACGCTGGTCACCATCCAGGTCGCGCGCGGGCGGGGCCGGATCCACGTCCCGACCCGGGCCCACCACCCGGTCGCGCTCGGCTCGGGGCTGCCGAAGGTCGGCCGCACCGGCCAGAAGACCCAGCGGCCGCAGATCACGAGCAGCGCCGGCAGCAGCGTCATGAGCACCAGCAGGGTGACGGCGACGCCGATCGCGGCGACCGGGCCGAGGCCGGCGGTCGAGTTCATCTCCGCGGCGACCAGGCACAGCATGCCGAGGACCACCGTGCCGCCGCTGGCCAGCACCGCCGGGCCCGCGCGGTGCACGGCCTCGGTCATGGCCTCGTGCCGGTCGGCGTGCAGCCGCAGCTCCTCGCGGTAGCGGGCCACCAGCAGCAGCGCGTAGTCGGTGCCGGCGCCGACCACCAGGACGGTGAGGATGCTGGCGCTCTGCGCGTTCACCGTCAGGTCGGCGTAGCGCGCCAGCAGGTAGACGACGGCCTGGGCGCAGACGAGCGCGATCACCGCCGAGAAGATCGGCAGGACCCACAGCACCGGGCTGCGGTAGGTCAGCAGCAGGATGACGATCACCACGCCGAGGGCCGCGAAGAGCAGCGTCCCGTCGATGCCCGCGAACGCCTCCGAGGAGTCCGCCGCGCTGCCGGCGGGACCGGTCACGTACGCGTCGAGCCCGTCGGGACCGTCGCCCGCCTCGGCGCGGAGGTCCTCGACGATCGGCGCGATCGCCTCCCAGCCCTCCGGGCCCACGTCGAGCGGCACGACGACCTGCAGCGCCTGCCCGTCCTCGGACGGGATCGGCCCCACCACGGGGCCGCTGAGCTCGTCGAGCTCCCCGAACGCCCGGACGTCCTCCTCGACGGCCGCGGCGTCGTCGGCGGTCAGCCCCTCGGGTCGCTCGTAGACGACGACCGCCGGGATGACGTCCGGGTCCGACCCGAGCTCGGCCTGCAGCTCCAGCACCCGGGTCGACTCCGCATCGGACGGCAGCCACGCCGCGATGTCGTTCTCCTGCTCGTCGGTGAGGCCCCCGGCCAGCGGCGCCGCGGCGGCGGCCAGCGCCAGCCAGAGCACCAGGACCACCCACTTCAGGCGCGGATGGCTGACGCGGGACGCGAACGACCTGCCCATGGCGGTCTCCTCGGCGAGTGGCGGGTCCCCGTACCCCTGACGTCGACGCTGCGGCCGGGACGCTAGCGAGGGCCTGCCCGGCCCGTCACCGCCTTTCCTCCTGCGGGACCGTTCCGGGCACGTTCCCCGGGCGCGCGCGCCACCCGGGTCACCGGCCGTTCGCCCACCGTGACCGGCCGTGGGGCGCACGGCGTCCGGCCCGGCCGTCGGGCGTTCACGGGACGGTCATCCGCGGTGCACCGACGCCACCTACCGTCGGCGCCCCACCTGTCCGCACGAGGGAGATCCGCATGAGGCCACGTCCCCTGGCCGCCCTGGGCACCACCGCGTGCCTGTCCGTCCTCGCCGTCGCGACCGCCGGCCCCGCGGCGGCCGGCCCCGCCGGTCCCAAGCCGGTCGAGGTCCAGCTCCTGGCGTTCAACGACTTCCACGGCGCCCTGGAGGCCCCGACGGGCTCGGGCGGGCGCGTGACCCGTCCCGACGGCAGCACGGTCGACGCCGGCGGCCTGGGGTACTTCGCCACCCACCTGCGCCAGCAGGAGGCGGAGAACCGCAACACCCTGACGATCAGCAACGGCGACCTCATCGGCGGCAGCCCGTTCCTGTCGGCGCTGTTCCGCGACGAGCCGACCGTCGAGGCCATGAACCAGCTCGGCCTGGACGTGGCCACCGTCGGCAACCACGAGTTCGACGAGGGCGTCGACGAGCTGCGCCGGGTCATCGAGGGCGGGGCCTGCCACCCAGAGGACGGCTGCCTCGACGGAACCGGCTACGAGGGGTCCGACGCGGACTGGCTGGCCGCCAACGTCGTCGACCGCGACACCCAGGAGCCGGTCCTGCCGCCCTACGAGGTCTACAGGGTCCGCGGCGTGGAGCTCGGGGTCATCGGCGTGGTCCTGGACGAGACGCCGTCGATCGTCTCGGCCGAGGGCATCGCCGACGTCGAGTTCCTCGACGAGATCGAGACGATCAACCGGTACGCCGCCGAGCTGCAGGCCCGGGGCGTCGAGGCGATCGCCGTGTCCCTGCACGAGGGCGGCTCCGCCGGCACCGACGTCAACGGCTGCACCGACCCGTCCGGGCCCGCCTTCGACATCACCCGGGCGCTCGACGATGCCGTCGACGTGGTCGTGTCCGGGCACTCCCACAGCGGCTTCGTCTGCGACGTCGACGGCACCCTGGTCACCCAGGCGCTGTCCAACGGCCGGCTGATCACCGACATCGACCTGACCATCGACCGTCGCACCGGCGACGTCGTCTCGAAGACCGCCGAGAACGTGGTCGTCACCCGCGACGTCGCCCCCGACGCCCAGGCGCAGGAGCTGGTCGCCCGGTACGCCGCGATCGCCCAGCCGATCGCGAACGAGCCCGTCGGACAGATCACCGCGGCCGTCGTGCGGGCGCAGGAGACCCTGTTCGGCACCGTCGCCGGGGAGTCCCCGCTGGGCAACCTGATCGCCGACGCCCAGCTCGCGGCCACCGACGACGAGGCCGGGGCGGTCGCGGCGTTCATGAACCCCGGCGGCGTGCGGGGCGACCTCACCTACCCCTCCTCCGCGGCCGGAGAGGGCGACGGGGTGGTCACCTACGGCGAGGCCTTCACCGTGCAGCCGTTCAACAACCTGCTCACCACGCTCGACCTCACCGGGGAGCAGCTCTACGCCCTGCTCGACCAGCAGTTCGCGGTCGGCCGGGTGCTCGCGCCGTCGTCGTCGGTGGCCTACACCGTCGACCCGGCCGACGGCGGCAGCGTGGTGCCCGGCTCCCTGACGATCGGCGGCGAGACCGTCGTCCTCGAGGAGACCTACCGGATCACGGTGAACAACTTCCTCGCCGGCGGCGGTGACGGCTTCACCGTGCTGACCGAGGGGACGAACGCGGTGAACCAGCCCGGCTTCGACGTCGACGCGCTCGTGGCCTACCTGTCCGGCGACCCGGTGGCCCCGCCGGCGACCGACCGGATCACCGTGGCCGGCTGATCCGCACCCTCCCCGACGGCGGGCGTCGCCGGTCCCCCGGGACCGGTGGCGCCCGCCGTCCGCGTCAGCGGGTGTCCTCCGGCCCGGCCCGGCCGACCCCGTCGAGGAGGCGCTCGAGCCCCCACCGGTACTGCTCGGTGGTGTTGTAGGCGGCGATGACGTCGAGGATCTGCGCCGTCCGCGGGAGGTCCCCGGCGGGCAGGCCGGCCAGCGCCGCCCGGCGGCCGGCCGTCCGCTCGCTCTCGTCCGGAACGGGGGTGCCCGGCTCGAGCTCGGCCACGTCGAGGGCCACGGTGCCGAGGACGTAGGTGACGAGCAGGTAGGAGGTACGGGCCGCGACCCCGGCGTCGAGCCCGGCCGACACCAGCAGCTCGAGCACCGCCTCCCTGGCGGCCAGCGCCCGCGGCCCCGAGAAGCCGTCGCCCAGCAGCAGCGGCACCGCGCCCGGGTGCGAGAGCAGCACCGCGCGCAGGTCCAGCGCGTAGGCGCACAGCCGGTCCCGCCAGGGACGCCCGGCGTCGCCGAGCACCGCGACGTCGACCCGGCCGAGCAGGTCGTCGACCACCGCGCTGACCAGTGCCGCCTTCGTCGGGAAGTACGTGTAGAGCGCGTTCGGCGTGACCCCGACCGCGGCGGCGACCCCACGCACCGACAGCCCGGCGGGCCCCGACGCGTCGAGCAGCCGCAGCGCCGCCTCGACGATCCGCGCCTCGCTCACCGACCGCGCGGGCCCCGGCCGCGAGCGTCCCTGGTCCACCACTGTCCTCCCCTTGACAAGACTCTGCACAGCGTACAACGATCCTCGGCCATGAACACTGCACAGCGTAAAGAGATATCCGTCCCTGTCCCGTCCCGCACCGCCGACCTCCGCGCGTGGGCCGCGTGGACGGCGACCGCGCTCGCGTTCCCGATCGCCGGGCTGGCCGGGCTGGCCGCGGCCGGCGGCACCGTCGACACGTCGCCGGCCGCCGCGGTGGGGGGCGCCGTCACCGGCCTGGTCCTCGGCGCCGCCCAGGCCGTCGCCGCCCGCCGGCGGCTGCCGGTGCTGCGCTGGACCGTCGCCACCGCCGTGGGCGCCGGCGTCGGCCTGCTGCTGGGCGCCACCGCGGTCGGGTTCGGCACCCGGCTCCCCGACCTCGCCCTGCAGGGCGCCCTGACCGGCCTGGTCGTCGGGATCGCGCAGGCCGCCGTCCTCCCGCGCGCCGCCGGACGTCGCCGGCTCGCCTGGGCCGCCGCCCTCGGGCCGCTGTGGGCGCTCGGGTGGACGGTGACCACCGCGGTGGGCGTCGACGTGGAGGCGCAGTACACGACATTCGGCCTCACCGGGGCGCTGGTGGTCAGCGCGCTGTCGGCCCCGCTGCTGACCGCGGTGGTCCCCGCGGCGCCGGCCGCCGGGCGGCCCCGGTGACCGGGCCGGCCGGTGCCGCCCAGCACGTCGTCCTCGGCGCCGGCGCCGTCGGGCGCACCCTCGTCGAGGTGCTGCACCGGCGCGGCGAACGCTCGGTGCGGCTGGTCTCCCGCTCCGGGGCCCCGGCCCCCGACGGCGTGGAGGTGGTCCGCGGCGACGTCACCGACCCCGCCTTCGCCCGTGCCGTCACCGCCGGCGCCCGCGTCGTCCACCAGGCGCTCAACCCGCCGTACGCGCGATGGGCGGCGGAGTTCCCGCGGCTGCAGGCCGCCGCCCTGGCCGGCGCGCAGGCCGCCGGCGCGCGCCTGGTGAGCACGGAGAACGTCTACGCGTACGGCCGGGCCGGCGGGCGGCCGTTCACCGAGGACCGCCCGCACGCGGCGACCACCCGCAAGGGCCGGCTGCGTGCGGCGATGTCCGGGGAGCTGCTGGCGGCGCACCGGGCCGGCCGCGTCGAGGTCGTGATCGCGCGGGCGAGCGACTACTACGGCCCCCGGGGCGGCGCCCAGTCCAACCTGGGCGACCGCGTCTTCCGCGCCGTGCTGGCCGGCCGGGCGGCGACCGTCCTCGGCGACCCGGACCAGCCGCAGACCTACACCCACGTCCCCGACATCGCCGAGGGCCTGGCCGCGCTCGGCGACGCCCCGGACGCCGGCGGGCAGGTGTGGCACCTGCCCAACGACCCGGCGACCCACACTGCCCGCGAGCTGGTGCACCTGGCCTGCGCGGCCGCCGGCCGGCCCCCGGTCGCGGTGCGCCGCGTGCCGACGGCGGTCCTGCGCGCCGCCGGCCTGGTCGATCGGCCCGTGCGCGAGCTGGTGGAGATGCGCTACGAGTTCGAGGAGCCCTTCGTCGTCGACAGCAGCCGGATCACCGAGCGGCTGGGCCTGCGCGCCACGCCGTACGAGGAGGGCGTCGCCCGCACTCTCGACAGCTACCGCTGACGTCCGCGCTCCCGGGCCACCGCCTCCCGGACGGCGGGTGCGACCTCCCCGCCGAAGCGGGCGAGCGCGCCGGGGTCGTCGGAGGCGAGCACGAAGGTGGAGAAGCCGGCCTCGAGCGCGAGCTCGGCCAGCCGCCCGGCCCACGCCGAGGGCGGCCCGGTGAGGTCGGCGCCCGACGCGGCGGAGGTGCCGCTGACGTTGAGCAGCCGGACGACGTCGGCCGGCGAGCGCCCGGCATCGACCGCAGCCCGGTCGATGACCGCGGTGGCCGCGGGGACGGCGTCGGCACCGAGGAAGGACAGCGACGGCAGCCAGCCGTCGGCGCGGCGGCCGACCAGACGCAGCATCCGCGGCCGCAGCGCGCCGACCCAGATGGGGATGCGGTGCGCCGGGCGCGGCCCCCGCTTGGCGCCGTCCACCGCGTGCTGGGTGCCGGGCACGCGCAGTGGCGCGCGGTCGTCGACGTCCCAGATCCCGCGGATGACGTCGATGGCCTCCTCGAGGGCCGTGACCGCGTCGCCGGGGGAGAGGCGGGGACCCCCCATCGCCGCGATGGCGTCCCAGAACGCGCCCGAGCCCAGGCCCAGCTCGACCCGGCCGCCGGTGAGCAGGTCGAGGCTGGCGGCGGCCCGGGCGACGACCGCCGGCGGCCGCAGCGGCAGGTTGAGCACGTTCGGCGCGAGCGCGATCCGCTCGGTCCGCGCGGCGACGTAGGACAGCAGCGTCCAGGTGTCGAGGAACCGCGGCTGGTAGGGGTGGTCCTGGAAGGTGAGCAGGTCCAGCCCCGCCCGCTCGGCGGCCTGCGCCAGGCCCACCACGCCCTGCGGGTCGGCACTGGCCGGGGTGACGAACGCGCCGAACCGCAGCGCGTGTCCGTGGTCGGGCATGGCCTCCTCCTCCGGAGCGACCGCTACCCGCCCGAACGCGCGCCGCGGCCCGGCTCTTCCGCGTCCGTGCGGCGCCGGGTCAGCGGGCGAGGAAGTGCACGCCGAGCCAGGCCCAGGTGACCAGCACCGCCACCCGCCCGGGCGTGGTGCGCATGAGCGCCCCCAGGGTCCGCGCGAGGGTGGGCCGGTCGGACCTGCGGCGCGCGGCGGACTCCAGGACCACGCCGCCGGCCAGCAGCAGGACGACGGCGACGACGGAGACCGCGGTGCCGTTCACCGGCGCCCCGGGCGGGACGAGGAGCGGGCGACCAGCCAGGCCCCGGCCAGCAGCCACGCCAGGGTCGCGGCCGCCCGCACCGCCGGGTGCGCGAGCAGGGGGTCGGCGAGGTCGCTGAGGGTCGGCAGGTCGGCGTCGAGCAGGGCGAGGACCTCCCAGGCCAGGCCCGCTGCCAGCCACGCCAGCCAGGGCCGCCCCGCGCGGCCGACCGGGGGCGCGCCCGCCCCGGCCGAGCGCGCCAGGCCCACCGCCACGACCAGGACGCCGGCGCTGCCGACGGCCAGCAGCGCACCGGTGGACAGCTCACCGCTCACCGCGACGGTGGCGGCGCAGGCGACGGCCAGGACCGGCCAGGCGAGCCGGCTCAGCCGGCGGGGCAGCCCCACCGGTGCATGCTCGCCCACCCGGCAGGCGACCGGCTCAGGCCCCGACGCCCGCCGCGGCGGTGGAGGCGACTGCCGTCCGCGCCGCCACCGTGCGGTTGCCGCTGGAGCCGGTGGGCGGCCCGGCCTGACGCCGCCGGGCGGCTCCTACGCCGACACGTCCGCGGCGAGGCCCAGGTGGTCGCGCGCCGCGGCGCGCAGGCAGGCCGCCGTCGCCCCCGTCGCCTCCGCCTGCCCGTAGGTGGCCACCAGGTCGACCACGCGGCCGTCGGGCGGGTCGACCAGCGCCCGGCCCACCACGGCCGCCCACGGCACCCCGGCCGCCCGTGCCAGTGCCGCCACCCCGCCGACGACCTTGCCCTCGAAGGACTGCGCGTCGAGCATCCCCTCGCCGGTGACGACGAGGTCGGCCCCGCGCACGTGCCCGGCCAGCCCGACGGCGTCGCGGACCAGGTCGAACCCGGGGACCAGCGGCGCGCCGAGGGCCGCCAGCCCGCCGGCGAGACCGCCCGCGGCGCCGGAGCCGGGGAGGTCCACGACGTCGATGCCGAACCGGTCGCGGTGGCTCCCGGCCGCCTCGCGCAGCCTGCCGGTGAGCTGCTCGACCTGCTCGGGCGTGGCGCCCTTCTGCGGGCCGAACAGCCGCGCCGCGTCGAGGAACGTCGCCGCGACGTCGCAGGCGACCTGCACCGTCCAGCCGCGGCTGCCGTCGAACGGTGCCAGGTCCTGCAGCACCTCCACGGCCCCGAGCCCGCCGTCGGTGCAGGCCGAGCCGCCCACCCCGACGACGACCCGCCGCGCACCGCGGCGCACGGCCTCGGCGACCAGCTCGCCGGTGCCGCGGCTGGTGGCGGCCCAGGGGTCGTTGCCCTCGCGGCCGCCGGCGAGCAGCAGCCCGGAGGCCCGGGCCGTCTCGACCACGGCCTGCCCCTCGTGCAGCCGCCACGCGGCCTCGACCGGCGTGCCGAGCGGCCCGGTGACCCTCGACGTGCGCGTGGGGCCGCCGAGGGCCTCCAGTGTGCCCTCGCCACCGTCGGCCAGCGGGACGGGAACGGCGTGGTGCCCGGCCTCCGCGACGCCGGCGGCCAGCGCGCCGGCCGCCTCGGCGGCGGTGGCGGTGCCGCGGAACTTGTCGGGGGCGATCACGATGCGCATGCGCGTCTCCGTCGGGGGAGGGGGAGGAACGGCGCGGCTGCCCACCCCCGGCTCGGGGCCGGGGACGGGCAGCCGTGGGGTGCAGGGTGGACGGTGTCAGGCGACGCCCGCCCGCTCGGGGTCCCGGGCCTGCCGCGGTGACCCGGTGCCCTCGGTCTGCTCGAGGTCGCGCAGGTCCAGCCGCGAGGTCTCGGAGGTGGTCCGGGCAGCGACGGCCGAGACGGGGCACAGCAGGAAGGGCACCCCGGACACGGGGCTCAGAAGGGCGGCTCCTCGCTGCTGTCGCCGGCCGGCGCGCCCCAGGGGTCGGGGGAGCCGCCACGGCCGGCCCCACCGCGGCCCTCCCCGGCACCGCCGCCGCTGCCGGCACCACCGCCGGCACCGTTGCCACCGCCGAAGCCCCCGCCGGGACCGTCACCGGAGCGGGTGGCGCGGGTGACCGTGGCCGTCGCGTAGCGCAGCGACGGGCCGATCTCGTCGACCTCCAGCTCGATGACGGTGCGGTTCTCGCCCTCCTTGGTCTCGAAGGAGCGCTGCTTGAGGCGGCCCTGCGCCATCACCCGCGAGCCCCGGGTCAGCGACTCGGCGACGTGCTCGGCCGCCTGCCGCCACACGCTGCAGCGCAGGAACAGCGGGTCGCCGTCCTTCCACTCCTGCGTCTGGCGGTCCAGCGTGCGCGGGGTCGAGGCGATGGTGAAGTTGGCGACCGCCGCGCCCGAGGGCGTCCAGCGCAGCTCGGGGTCGCTGGTCAGGTTGCCGATGACGGTGATGACAGTATCGCCGGCCATTTCCGGTCCTCCGTGTCGTTCGGTGCACAGCTCGGGGTGAGCGCCTGGAGGCTAGGGCGGCCCACCGACAGTTCCCGGCCCGCCGGGATGCGTCGCGGACCGGCCCGCCCGCGCGGGCCGCCGCGGATCCCGCGGACGTGTGACCATCGGGAGCCGGACGGCACCAGCGAGGGGACGGCAGGTGGCAGAGGCGCGGGCCGGGGCGGTGCTGGAGGCGACGCTGGAGCGGATCACCTTCGCCAACGCCCAGACCGGCTACACCGTGGCGCGCGTGGACACCGGCCGGGGCGGTGACCTGGTCACCGTGGTCGGCTCGCTGCTGGGCGCCCAGCCGGGGGAGACGCTGCGGCTGCGGGGGCGGTGGGGGTCGCACCCGCAGTACGGCCGCCAGTTCCAGGTCGACGACTACACCACCGTGCTGCCGGCCACGGTCCAGGGCATCCGCCGCTACCTCGGCTCCGGCCTGGTCAAGGGCATCGGGCCGCGGCTGGCCGAGCGGATCGTCGACCACTTCGGCACCGACGCGCTGCGCGTGATCGAGGAGCAGCCGGCGCGGCTGGCCGAGGTGCCGAGCCTGGGACCGAAGCGGACGCGGCTGATCACCGAGGCCTGGGAGGAGCAGCGGGCCATCAAGGAGGTGATGGTCTTCCTGCAGGGGGTGGGCGTGTCCACCTCGCTCGCGGTGCGCATCTACCGGCAGTACGGCGGCGCCTCGATCGGCGTGGTCCGCGCCGAGCCCTACCGTCTCGCCGCCGAGGTGTGGGGCATCGGCTTCCGCACCGCCGACACGATCGCGACCGCCGTGGGCATCCCGCACGACAGCACGCAGCGGGTCGAGGCCGGCGTCCAGTTCGTCCTCTCCGAGGCGACCGGGCAGGGGCACTGCTACCTGCCCGAGGCCGAGCTGGTCGCCCGGGCGGTCGAGATGCTGCAGGTCCCCGCCGACCTGGTGGGTCACTGCCTCGCGCTGCTGGTGGCCGACCAGAACGTGATCCGCGAGGAGTTCCCCGGCGCCGACGGCGAGCCGCCGACGGTCGCCTACTACCTCGTCCCCTTCCACCGGGCCGAGGTCTCCCTCGCCGCGGGGCTGCGCAGGCTGGCCACGGCCGACACCGACCGGATGCCGGCGTTCGGCACGGTGGACTGGGACGCCGCGCTGGCCTGGCTGCAGCGGCGCACCGGCGCCGAGCTCGCCCCCGGCCAGCAGGAGGCGGTCCGCCTGGCCCTGACCGAGAAGGTCGCCGTCCTCACCGGTGGCCCCGGCTGCGGCAAGAGCTTCACGGTGCGCTCCGTGGTCACCCTCGCCGCGGCCAAGGGAGCCCGGGTGCTGCTGGCCGCCCCCACCGGCCGGGCCGCCAAGCGGCTGACCGAGCTGACCGGGGTCGACGCGGTGACGGTGCACCGGCTGCTGGAGCTGCGGCCGGGCGGGGACGCCGCCTACGACCGGGACCGGCCGCTGGACGCCGACCTGGTCGTGGTCGACGAGTCCTCGATGCTCGACCTGCTGCTGGCCAACAAGCTGGTGCGGGCCGTCGCCCCGGGGGCCCACCTGCTGCTGGTCGGCGACGTCGACCAGCTGCCCTCGGTGGGCGCCGGGGAGGTGCTGCGCGACCTGCTCGCCGCCGGCACCCCCGTCCCGCACGTGCGCCTGACGCAGGTGTTCCGGCAGGCGAGCCGGTCGGGGGTGGTGACCAACGCCCACCGGATCAACGCCGGCACCCTGCCCCAGGTCCGCGGCCTCGACGACTTCTTCCTGTTCAGCACCGACGACGCCGAGGAGGCCGCCCGGCTCACCGTCGACGTCGCCGTCCGGCGGATCCCGGCCCGCTTCGGCCTCGACCCCCGCCGCGACGTGCAGGTGCTGACCCCGGTGCACCGCGGGCCGGCCGGCGCCGCCGCGCTCAACGAGCTGCTGCAGGAGGCGCTCACCCCGGCCCGGCCCGAGCGGCCCGAGAAGCGCTTCGGCGGGCGGGTGTTCCGCGTCGGGGACAAGGTCAGCCAGGTCCGCAACGACTACGACAAGGGCCGCAACGGGGTCTTCAACGGCACCCAGGGCGTGGTCACCGCCGTCGACGCCGTCGAGCAGGTCCTCACCGTCGTCACCGACGAGGGGGAGGAGATCGCCTACGACTTCGGCGAGCTCGACGAGCTGGTGCACGCCTACGCGGTCACCGTCCACCGCTCGCAGGGCAGCGAGTACCCCTGCGTCGTCGTCCCGCTGACCACCAGCGCCTGGACCATGCTGCAGCGCAACCTGCTCTACACCGCGGTCACCCGCGCCAAGCAGCTCGTCGTCCTGGTCGGCTCACCGCGGGCGCTCGGCCAGGCGGTGCGCGCCACCGGCTCGGGCCGGCGGCACACCGCCCTGGCCCGCCGCCTCCGCGGGGGACCGCGCGCCGGCGCCGTCCCGGCCGTGCCCGCCGGCGTGGGACGGGGTGCGGGACGGGGCTGAGCCCCGCCGGACGCCCAGCGCGGGACCGCCGGCGGTTACGCCCACGGCGAACGGCCGGCCCGACACGCCGGCGGCGGGACGCTGACCTGCGACTTCTCCCGGCGCGGCGCGTCGCGCTTGCGCGGAGGCCCCGGATGTGTCGGTACCCGTCCCTAGATTCCGGATCGACATCTTCCCCGTGTCGACAAGGAGTCCCCCATGGCCGCCTCTGGCCTCAAGACCCGCAAGCCCACCGGCCGTGTGCCGTGGCCCTGCATCCTCCTCGAGGGCGAGGAGAAGGCGGGCAAGAGCTGGGCGCTGGCGCAGTTCAGCGCCAGCGACAAGATCGGTGCGCTGTACTGGATCGACCTCAACGAGGGCGCCGGTGACGAGTACGGCGCCATCCCCGGCGCGAACTACCAGATCATCGAGCACGACGGCTCCTACGCCCAGGTGCTCGCCGCGGTCCAGGCGGTCAAGTCCCACGCCCGCCGCGCCGCCGACGCCGGCGAGCCGCCGGTGGTGCTCGGCATCGACACCGGCTCGGCCATCTGGGACGGCCTGAAGGACTGGGCCAGCGACCGCGCGTCGAAGTCCACCCGCAACCGCGAGCTGCTCAAGCGCGACCCCAACGCCGAGATCACCATCAGCCAGAACCTGTGGAACGACGCCGGCGCCCGCTGGCGGAAGCTGCAGACCGAGCTGCTGACCTTCCCCGGGATCGTCGTGGTGACCGCCCGCGGCAAGGAGGTCACCGAGGTCGACGCCAACGGCCGCCCGATCGAGGGGCACAAGACCTGGTCGGTGCAGACCCACCGGGAGTTCCCGTACGCGGCCAGCGTGTGGATGCGGCTGCGCCGCGGACGGCGGCCGCTGATCGTCGGCGCGCGCAGCGTGCACGTCGGGATCAAGCCCAACGACGACCCGGCCAAGGAGGTCACCGACCCGAAGGCCACCGGCCGGCTGCTGGAGTGGCTGGTGTTCGACGCCCTCAAGTGCGACCCGGGCACCGCGCACGTCCGCGACCTCGTGCCGTTCCACGGCGGCGGGCTGCTCGACCACGAGCGGACCGAGGAGGCCGCGGCCGGCCGCCCCGGACGGCGGGAGCGCACCGACGAGCCGGACGTCTCCGACCTGGTCGCCCGCATCGGCGACGCCGCGCACGACGACGACCTGCGCGAGATCTGGGCGCACGCCAACCGCGCCGCGTGGCTCCAGGTCGAGGTGCCGACCCCGGGTGGGCCGTACACCATCGGCGAGCTGATCCAGGCCCGGCACGAGCAGTTCCTCGAGGCGTCGATGGCCAAGCACCCGGCCGGGCGCCGCCGGGCCGCGGCCGGGACCGCGCCGCAGACGCCGGCCGCGGTGGTGGAGGCCGCCCGGACCGCCGCGGCGGCCGCCCGCCCGGCCGCCGAGCGGGAGGCCCCGCCGGCGAACCCGCTGCTGGAGCCCTCGCCGACCCCGGACGACCCGCGCGAGCGCCGGCTCAACGCGGCGCGGCGGGGCGTGCTGGCCAGCCTCGAGGCCCTCGGCGTGACGGAGGAGCAGATCGGCGCCCGGTTCGGCCGGCCCGCCGAGCAGGTGGCCACCAAGCGGCTGACCGCCCTGGTGCGCGAGGTCATCGCCACGCAGCGGGCGGCCTCCGACGACAGCACGGACGTCGCCTGAGCCGTCCCGGGGGGGGGGGGGGGGGGGGGGGGGGGGGGGGGGGGGGGGGGGGGGGGGGGGGGGGGGGGGGGGGGGGGGGGGGGGGGGGGGGGGGGGGGCGGGCGGGGCGCGCCGCCGGCCG
>NZ_JBJGYX010000041.1:0-41228 GCF_054050195.1 Geodermatophilus sp. SYSU D00710 | reverse complement strand
CCCCCCCCCCCCCCCCCCCGCCCCCCCCCCCCCCCCCCCCCCCCCCCCCCCCCCCCCCCCCCCCCCCCCCCCCCCCCCCCCCCCCCCCCCCCCCCCCCCCCCCCCCACGACGCTGGTGATGGCCTCCGAGGCCTGGGTGTGGTCGAGCGTGGCGGTCATGCGGGGTCCTTCTCGGCGGACGGGGCGGGGACGATGGCAGCGGCCAGCCGGCGACGGTGGTTGCTGGCGATGGCGTGGGCGAACACGGCGTCGTTGGTGGTGACCTCCAGCGGCGCGTCCCGGGGGTGGCGCAGCAGCAGGACGTCGCCGACGGCGAGGGAGAGCAGGTCCTCCGAGGAGACCTCGAGCGGGGCGAACCGGACGCTGACGTCGACCGGGACCAGCTCGAGGCGCTCGGCGAGCAGCTCGGCCGCGCGCTGCCGCTTGCGCTGCGCGGACTCCGACAGCTGCGGCGAGGCGGCGTTGTTGAGCGCCGGCGCGAAGGAGGCGAACGGCAGCACCAGCGAGGCGGCGCCCTCGCGGCTGCCGATCGAGAGCGTGTAGCGGGCCACCATCACGGTGTCCGAGCCGGCCGCGGCCTGGGCCAGGGCGGGGTTGTACTCGATGCCGTCGATCTCCGGCTGCAGGTCGCTCACGTGCGCGAAGGCGGCGGTGAACTCCTGCAGCAGCCGGGTGAGCAGCGAGTGGGTGATGGTGGTCTCCATCGCCGTCATCGGCCGCTCGGGCTGCTGGGCGGCGCCGGAGCCGCCGAGCATGTGGTCGACGGCGGCCATGGCGATGTCCAGCGGGTAGGCGAGCAGGCCCTTGCCGGCCAGCGGGTCGATGCTGAACGTCGCCAGGAAGTACGGGTCGGACAGCGTCGCGACGAAGTCGTCGTAGGAGTGCTGCTCGATGCCCAGCAGCTCCATGCGCGCGCCGGTGCGCAGCATCGTGGTGAGCACCGTCGTCGCCTGGCGGGCGAACGCCTCCTGGGCGATCTGCAGCACCCGGACGTGCTCGCGGGAGAGCTTGGTCGGGCGGCGGAAGTCGTAGGTGCGGGGTGCACCGCGCCGGCTGCGGCCGCCCACGGCCGGCGACTGCGGCCCGTGCCCGGCGGGCACGGTCGCGTTCTCGGGGCGGGTCACGCCCTCCTCATCGGCGGGCCCGGAACGCGAGCTGACCGGCGGCGCGGGGCGCCGCCGGTCAGCCGGGGAGGGTGTGACTCCTGGTGTGCCGGGAGGTCACTGGGAGACCCGGAGGGTGTGCGCCGGCGCCGGGTTCCGGTGCCGGGAACGCGGCCCGCGCGCACACCCTCCGCCGGGGCTACTGGGTGACGTACTCCGTGAAGTAGATGCCCATGACCATCGGCACCTCGTGCTCGGTGTAGGCCTCGACGATCCTCTGCTCGAGCGCCTCCTTGAGCGCCTCGCGGGCTCCGGTGACGTCGGCGGGCTGGGCCTGCGAGTAGGTGGAGATGACCAGGTCGAGGGCCTTGGAGCCGTCGACCGCGCCGCCGCCGTGGCCACCGGCAGCGGCGTCCTCGGTGGTCTGCAGGCTGATCCCGATCTTCAGGTAGCCGCCGCCGGCCAGGTTGACCGTGACCGGCTCGAGGGCGACGACCTCGCCGGCCACCGGCTCCTCGGCCTCGGCCTCCCCGGTGAACAGGAAGAAGTAGGCGGCGGCACCGGCGGCGACCAGCAGGACGGCGAGGACGAGGAACAGCTTCTTCCTGCCGCCGCCGGTCGCCTCCTCGCCCTCCGTCGCGGCGTCCTTCTCCTTGGCCTTGGACCTGGTGCTCACTCGGGGGTGCCTTCCTGTGCGGGGGCGTCGAGGCCGGGCAGCAGTTCCCGGGCCTCGGCGGAGGCGTCGGACAGCACGACGACGTCGACGCGGCGGTTGAGGGAGAGGGCGGCGGGGTCGGACGCGGGCACCATCGGCCGCGTGTCGGAGTAGCCGGTGCCCTGCAGGCGCTCCTGGGGGACGCCCTCGGCGGCGAGGAAGCGGACGACCGTGGTGGCGCGGTAGGCCGAGAGCTCCCAGTTCGACGGCCACGGCCCGCCCGGGGTGACCGGGAGGGAGTTGGCGTGCCCCTCGACGGCGAGCTGGTTGGGCAGGCCGGCGAGCGTGGGGGCGACGGCGCCGAGGACACCGCGGCCGGTCTGCCGCAGGTCGGCCTCCTCGGGACCGAACAGCACCGGGTCGGACACGATGTGCACGACCAGGCCGCGCTCGTCGATCTCGTAGCGCGCCGTGCCGGCGTGGCCGGCGGCGGCGAGCGCGGCATCGATCGCGGCGCGCACGGCGGCGAGCTCGTCGTACTCCGCGCGCGCCTCCGCGGCGATCCGCTGGGCCTCCTGCCGGGCGGCCTCGGCGGCCGCGGCGTCCACGGACTCCTGCGCGGCAGGGGCCGGCGGGATCTGCACGTCGACGGCGGCGTCGAGGGAGTCGAGCACCGAGGGCTCGGGGTTGCTCGCCGACCCCTGCATCGCGGTGACCGGGGCGCCGAAGGCCTCCGACAGCCCGCTGGCCAGGGCGGCGAACTTCTCCTTGTCGACCTGGCTCATGGCGAAGAGCACGACGAAGAGCACCAGGAGCAGCGTCATCATGTCCGCGTAGGACACCAGCCACCGCTCGTGGTTCTCGTGCTCCTCCTCCTCGTGCTTCTTGCCGCGCCGGCGGCCGCCGTGGCCGCCGGAGCTCACGCCGCCTCCTTGGCGACCTCACTGGGCGGGATGAGGGAGTTAAGCTTCAGGCGGACCGCACGCGGGCTGGTGCCGGCCTGGATCTCGGCGATGCCCTCGACGAGCAGCTCCATCTGGGCGGCCTGCAGCTCGCTGACCCGGATGATCTTGGCGCCCATCGGCAGGAACCAGAAGTTGGCGGCCATGACGCCCCACAGCGTGGCGACGAACGCCGCGGCGATCATCGGCCCGAGCGACTCGGGGTTGCTGAGGTTCCCCATGACGTTCATCAGGCCGACGATGCAGCCGACGATGCCGATGGTCGGGGCGTAGCCGCCCATCGTGGTCATGAACTTGGCGGCGGTCTTGTCCTCCGCCTTCTTGGCGGCGATCTCGCTCTCCAGGACCGCGCGCAGCTCCTCCGGGTCGGTGCCGTCGATGCCCATCTGCAGGCCGCGCTTGAGGAACGGGTCCTCGATGGCCTTGACCTGGGCCTCGAGCGCGAGCAGGCCCTCCTTGCGGGCCTTCTCCGCGAGGCTCACCAGGACCTTGATCTGCTCGGTCGCCGGCGGGACCTTCGCCGGCACGAGGGCCAGCTTGAACCAGCCACCCATCTTCTTGAGGTCGTCCATGGTCTGGCCGGACATGGCGGCGCCGAAGGTGGCGACGATGACCAGGATGATCGCCGGCAGGAAGAGCAGCGACGACGGGTCGGCGCCCTCCATGACCATGAAGACCAGCAGGGCGACCATCGAGATGACGAACCCGATGAGGGTGGCGGGGTCCACGGGTCAGCGCTCCTCGCGGGCCGGGAAGGGGACGACGGAGGCCGTCGTGGTGTCGTCGGCGGCGGTGGGGCCGCTGGTGGTGCGGTAGGTGCCGCGGTCCATCGCGTAGGCGGTGGCGAGGATGCTCGCCCGGTACTCGCGGATCTCGTCGAGGACCTCGTCGACGCCCTCGCTGACGACGTACCTCGTGCCGTCGACGAGGAACACCACGGTGTCGGGGTGACCCTCGACCCGCTCGATGAGGTCGGGGTTGAGCGCGAAGTGCTCCCCGTTCAGGCGCGTCACACGGATCACGGGTCGGTCCTTCTGCTCGTGTGGGGAGGGGGAGGGGCTGTAGGGACCATCGGTCCTGCGCGGGAGGTGCTTGAGCCGAACCGGGGCCGCCGCGCCACCCCGGCGGGTGACCCGGCACCGCCTCCCCGTGCGTCCCACGCGCCCCGGGAGAGATGCCAATAGCGCGACAAAGGCACCACTGGGCGGCCCGGGAGAGGTGCCAATAGCGCGACAAAGGCACATGGGGCGCGGCCCGGCACCCCGGGGAACGGGTGCCGGGCCGCGGGCTGGTGGCCTGATCGACCGTCAGCGCTTGAGGTTGACCAGGTCCTGCAGCACCTCGTCGGAGCTGGTGATGACGCGGCTGTTGGCCTGGAACCCGCGCTGGGCGACGATCAGGCCGGTGAACTCCTCGGCCAGGTCGACGTTGCTCATCTCCAGCGCGCCCGCCGTCAGCGAGCCCCGGCCGCCGGTGCCGGCCTCGCCGATGACCGCCTGGCCGGAGTTGTCGCCCATCCGGTAGCTGGTGTTGCCGGCCTTCGACAGGCCACCGGGGTTGGCGAAGGTGGCCAGGGCGAGCTTGCCGATCGGCTCGCGCAGGCTGTTGGAGTAGACGCCCATGATCGTGCCGTCGCCGCTGAGCGAGATCGACTGCAGCGTGCCCATGGCGTTGCCGTCGACGCCGCTCGGGGCGAGCGCGGTCTTGCCGCCGAACTCGGTCATGCCGGACAGGTCGACGGCGATGCCGCCGGGCCAGCTGGCGCTGGCGACCGGGACCGTGAAGGTGCTGCCGGTCAGGGGCTGCCCGGTGGACGGGCTGAAGGTCATGCGCTGCGGCGCCCCGATGGGCGTCCCGCCCTCGCTGGCGGCCACGTCCCACTGGTTGGCCCCGGTCTTGGTGAAGGTCAGCGCGATCTGGTGGGCGGTGCCCAGCGAGTCGTAGGCGGTGACCTGGGTCTGCACCGCCGTCGCCTCGACCACCGGCGGCCCGGCCGAGTAGGCGACCGACGACGTCGACAGGTTGCCGCTGATCGTGCCGGTGCGGGTCGGGGTGGGAGGCATGACCTGGCCGAACGGGATGGTCAGCGGACCGAGGGCGCCGTTGGTGTCGACCCGCCCGCCGTCGGCCATCCAGCCCTGCAGCTGGGCGCCGTCGGGGGTCACGAGGTTGCCGGCGCCGTCGTAGTCGAAGGACCCGGCGCGGGTGTAGAGGTTCTCGTTGCCGGCGCGGGTCACGAAGAACCCGTCGCCGCTGATCATGAAGTCGGTCGAGCGGCCGGTGTTCTGGGTCGAGCCCTGGCCGAAGTTGGTGGTGATGCCGGCGACCTTGACGCCGAGGCCGACCTGCGCCGGGTTGGTGCCACCGGTCTGGTCGGTCGGGGCGGAGCCGTTGCGGATGACCTGGGACAGGGTGTCCTCGAACACGGTCTGGGAGCTCTTGTAGCCGACGGTGTTGACGTTGGCGATGTTGTTGCCGGTCACGTCGAGCTTGGTCTGGTGGGCACGCAGGCCGGAGATGGCCGAGAACATCGAGCGCAGCACGGGGAGGGTCCTCTCGGGAGGGGAGCGGGGGCGGGGGCCGGGTCAGGCCGGCAGGGAGATCTCGGTCAGTCGGCCGAGGGGGACCTCCTGGTCCCCGACGACGGCGGTGGGCTCGTCGTCGCCGAAGCGGACCGAGGACACCGTCCCGGTCTGCGTCGTGCCGTCCTCGGCGGTCCAGCTGACCGCGTGCCCGACCAGCGCGCCGGCCGACAGCGAGCGCTGCAGCGACAGCAGCGCGGCGTTCTGCGAGGCGATCTCCTCGAGCTTCTCGACCTGGGTGAACGTCGCGGTCTGCGACATGAACTCGGTCGTGCTCGTCGGGCTGCTCGGGTCCTGGTACCTCATCTGCGCGACCAGCAGCTGCAGGAACGTGTCCTTGCCCATCTGGTCGGCCCGGTCCACGGAGCTGGTGGCGGCGGTCGGGGGGGTGGTGCTGCCCACGCCGCCCACGGGTGCGGTCATCGTCGGCTCCTCTCAGGCCCGCACGTCGAGGACGCCCGACGCGGGGTGGGTCGCGGCAGCCGGTCGGCTCCCGTCGGGGTCGGTGGTGCGCGGCCACGGGCCGCCCGCCTCGTCGGCGCCCCTGCCGGAGCCGCGGCCGCGCTGGTCGGCCTGCCCGCGGGCCTGCTCCCAGCCGGCCTGGGCCTGCGACTGGCCCGAGCCCGCCTGCTCGCGGTCGACCTGCAGCCGCGAGCAGGTCAGGCCGGAGGACTCCAGGTCGCGGCGCAGGTCGGGCAGCGCGTCGAGCAGCGCGGCGCGGCCGGCCTCGGAGACGCCGCGCAGCCGCAGGTCCAGCGCGCCGTCGGCGACGGTGACCCGGACCTCGACCTCGCCGAGCGTCTCGGGCGTGAGCACCAGCGTCATCGTGTGCGTGCCGTCGGCGCCCGAGGCCAGCGTGGCGACGGCGGGGGCGAGCTGACCGGCGACCGGGGGCGGCGGCACGTCGGTCCGCGGCGCGGCGGCTCCGGCCGTGGGGACCGGGGCCGGAGCGGGCGCCGGCGCAGCGACGGCAGCGGTGGCGGCGGGAGCCGGGCCGGTCGCCTCGGCGGGGTCGGGGGACGGGAGGTCCGGCAGCGCGGCCGCGGCCGGCGCGGGGGCCGGTGCGGCCTCGGGGAGCACGGTCGTCACCACGGGCGGCGCCGGAACGGGCGCGGCGGGGTCGGCGGCGGGCAGGACCACCAGCCCGGCGGGCAGCCCGGCCGGAGCCGCGGCCGCCGTCGGCGTCGTCGTCGGCGGAGCGGCAGCCGGGCCCGGGACGGCGGCGTCCGGGGTCGCGGCGACCGGGGCCGTCGGGGCGGGGACGGTGCCGGGCGGGACCGCGGCGCCCTCGGGCAGGGCGGGTGCCGCTCCGGTGGGCAGCCCGGTCGCGAGGCCGGAGACCGCGACCGTGCCGTCGGCGACCGCGCCGTGCGCGGCGGCGGCACCGGGCGCGGCCGGGGCGCCGGGCGCGCCGGCGGGCACCGCGGTGCCCAGCGCGAGCGCCAGCGCCCAGCCCGCGGGCAGGCCGCCGGCCGCGGCGGGGAGCGGCGGAGCCTCCTCGCCGGCCGCGGGAGCGTCGTCGTCGGTCGGGCCGGGACGGCCGGGCTCGCCGTCGCGGCCGAGGGCCCGGCCGGGACGGTCGCCGTCGCGGCCGGGCGCCCGGTCGGCGGGACCGTCGGCGGGACGGTCGGCTGCACCCCGGCCGGCCACCGCGCTGTCGAGCGCGGACGCGAACGCCACGGACGGGCCGGACGACGGCGCCGACGGCGCGGCCGACGGCGCGCCGCCCGGGAGGACGGCGGGGAGGGCGGGAGCTGTCATGAGTACGCCTCCGCGGCGCTGGTGACCTTGCGGACGTAGGACTGGGTCTCCGCGTACGGCGGGACGCCGCCGGCGCGGGCCACCGCGCCGGGCCCGGCGTTGTACGCGGCGAGGGCGAGCTCGGTGGAGCCGAAGCGGTCGGTGAGCCGGCGCAGGTAGCGGGCCGCGCCGTCGACGGCGGAGGCGGGGTCCGACGCGTCGACGCCGAGGCCGGCCGCGGTGGCCGGCATGAACTGCATGAGCCCGGTGGCGCCGGCGGGGGAGACGGCGGCGGAGTCGAAGCCGGACTCGACCTGCGCCACCGCGGCCAGCAGCGCGGGGTCGACGCCGTGGCGGGCGCCGGCGGCGGCGAACAGGTCGGCGTAGGGGACACCGGCCAGGCCGGTGCCGGTCGCGGCGGCCGGCGCGGGCGCGGCGGAGGCGGGGAGCACGCGGCGGATGAGCGCGGGGTCGCCGACGTCCTGGACGCGGACGACATCGCCCGCCTGCGGCGCGGCGATCATCTTCCCGTCGCCGACGTAGATGCCGACGTGGTCGATGCCCGGCCGCGACGGGGTGTGGTCGAAGAACACCAGGTCGCCGGGGCGGGCCTCGCCGAGACTCGCGACCGCGGTGCCGGCGGTGGCCTGCTGGGAGCTGGTGCGCGGCAGGTCGATGCCGAGGTCGCGGTAGACCCGCTGCACCAGGCCCGAGCAGTCCAGGCCCACCGACGGGTCGGTGCCGCCCCAGGCGTAGGGGACGCCGAGGTAGCGCTGCGCGGCGGCCACCACCTGCGCCTCGGGACCGCTGCCGGCGGCGGGGGTCGTGCCGGTCGCCGGAGCCGGGGCCGTGCCGGTGAGCCCGGCGGCCGCGGCGGCGCTCGACCACGCCGCGGACGTCGACGACGACGTCGCCGAGGCCAGGGTGAGGATCCGGTTCTGGATCTCGGCGATGCGGCCGTGCACCGCGGTCAGGCCCTCCACGGCTCCTCCTCCCCGTCCTCGGCGGCGGCCCGCACGGCGTGCCGGCGGGTGACCAGGTCGTCGACCGCGCGCTCCTCGGCGGTCAGCTCGGCGGCCCGCAGCGCGAGGAGGTGCCGCTCGCGCAGCTTCTCCAGCGCCCGGGTCTCCTGGGCGGCGGCGGTCCACCGCTGCCGCAGCAGGTCCGCCTGCTCGGCCGAGGCCTGCGCCGTCGACCGTGCGGCTGCTTCATCGGCAGCCGCGGCGGCCGACGCGACCATCGCGGCGAGGAAGACCGGAGCGGGTGCGGAGGCGGGCGGCACCCGGCCGGCGAGGGCGCCGGCGAGCTCCTCCGCGCGGCGGGCGGCGGCGCGGGCGCCGGCGTCGGCCTCGGCCGCCGCCCGGGAGGCGGCCTCCTCGGCGGCGGCGCGGACCCGCAGCACCGGCTCGAGCCGGAAGCCGGCGCGCTCGCCCACGTCAGCCCGCGGTCACGAGCCGGTGCAGCATCGCCCAGGCGTCGTCGGGCGAGGTGGTGTCCTCCAGCGCCTGGCGGAGGAAGGCGTCGATGGCGGGCGACAGCACACGGGCGCGGTCGACCAGCGGGTCGCTGCCGGCCTGGTAGGCGCCGATCTCCACGAGTTCCTTGACGTCGCGCAGCGCGCCCATCAGCCGCCGCATCTCGCGGGCGTCGGCCATCCGCGCGGGGGCGGTGACCGCGCCGGCGACGCGGGAGATCGACTCGAGGACGTCGACGGCGGGGAAGTGGCCGGCAGTGGCCAGCCGCCGGGTGAGCACGACGTGCCCGTCGAGGATGGAGCGGGCGGTGTCGGCGATCGGCTCGTTGTGGTCGTCGCCCTCGACGAGCACCGTGTAGAGGCCGGTGATCGACCCGGTGGCGCCGGGGCCGGCCTTCTCCAGCAGCCGCGGCATCATCGCGAAGACGCTCGGCGGGTACCCGCGGGTGGCCGGCGGCTCCCCGGCCGACAACCCCACCTCGCGCTGGGCCATCGCGGTGCGGGTGATGGAGTCCATGAGCAGCAGCACGTCGCGGCCCTGGTCGCGGAAGCCCTCGGCGATGCGGGTGGCCACGAACGCGGCCTTGAGCCGCACCAGCGGCGGCTCGTCGGAGGTGGCGACGACGACGACCGTGCGCGCCATGCCGTCGGCCCCGAGGTTCTCCTCGAGGAACTCCTTGACCTCGCGGCCGCGCTCGCCGATCAGCCCGATGACCCGGACGTCGGCCTCGGTGCCGCGCGTGATCTGCGCCAGCAGCGTGGACTTGCCGACGCCGGAGCCGGCGAAGATGCCCAGCCGCTGGCCCTTGCCGACCGGCACGAGGGTGTCCAGCGCGCGGACGCCGACCGGCAGCGGCTCCTCCACCCGGCGGCGCGACAGCGCGTGCGGCGTCTCGCTGGCGAGGTCGACCCAGTCGACCCCGGGCCCGAGCGGGCCGTGCCCGTCGACCGGCCGGCCCAGCCCGTCCAGCACCCGGCCGAGCAGCGCCTGCCCGACGGGCACCTGCAGCGGCATGCCGGTGGCGCGCACCGGCGCGCCGGCGTGCACGCCGGAGATCTCGCCCAGCGGCATGCAGGTCAGCCGGTCGCGGGAGACGGCGACGACCTCGGCGAGCAGGCCGGAGCCGACCTCGACCAGGTCCCCGACGGCGGCGACGACGCCCTCGACGGTGAGCGTGAGCCCCATGGCGCCGACGACGGAGCCGGTGAGCTGCGGGCGGGCGGCCAGGCGGGCGCGGGAGAGGACGGCGGCCGCGGACATCAGGCCGGGCCCCCGCCCGCCAGGACCGCCCGCACCCGGGCCAGCGCCGTCGACAGCTGCGCGTCGACCCGCCGCGGGCCGCACTCGGCGACCGCGCCGGCCCGCTCGACCGTGTCGTCGGCGACGACGGTGACCGACGGGGGCAGCGCGGCGAGGGCGTGCGGGGGGACCTCGGCGAGGTCGTCGGGGTGCAGCCGCACCACGGCGGGGGCGTCGGCGGGGACGAGGGTCAGCGCGCGGCGGACCGCGTCGAGGCCGGCGGTGGTCGAGGCCGACAGCTCGCGGCCGAGCAGGTCCTCCACCAGGGTCAGCGCGCCGTCGAGGAGGGTGTCGCGGACGTCGTCGGCCGTGGGCACGGCGGCGGCCTCCAGCGCGGCGACGGCGGCACCGAGCGCCGCGGTGGCCGAGGCCATGCGGCGCTCCCAGCGGGCCTGGACGTCGGCCAGCCGGGCGGCCGCGGCGGCCTCGGCCTCGGCGACGACCTGCGCGGCGGACGCCACGCCCTCGGCGTGCCCGGCGGCGAAGCCCTCCCCGCGGGCGAACTCCCGCAGCCGGGTCAGCTCCTCGGCGTAGACGTCGCCGAGCCGCAGCACGCCGCGGCCGTTGGGCACCGGGACGTCGGCGGCGCGGCGGCGGGCCGTGCGGCGTTCGACGGTGACCTCGGGGGCGGTGGCGACCACGGGCGACGGGCCGGCGGGCGGCGCCTCGGGACGTGGCCGCGGTGGCACCGTCGTCCCCGCGACCTGCCGGTAGGGGGCCGCCGCGCTGGCCGAGGGCCCGCGCAGCAGCACCGACTCCCGCCGCCCTTCAGGAGACGAACTCATCGTCCCCGCCGCGCGAGATGGTCAGCACGCCCTGCTCCTCGAGGGTGCGGATGACCGCGACGATCTTGCCCTGCGACTCCTCGACGGTGCGGGCGCGCACCGGGCCGAGCAGCTCGATCTCCTCGGCGAGGTTCTCGGCGGCGCGCTCGGAGAGGTTCCGCACGACCTTGTCGCGGACGTCGGGGCGCACGCCCTTGAGCGCGGTGGCCAGGTCGTTGGACTGGACCTCCCGCAGCACCAGCTGCATGGAGCGGTCGTCGATGGTGACGATGTCCTCGAACACGAACATCTGCGCGCGCACCTGCTCGGCCAGCTCCGGGTCGGAGGAGTCCAGCCACTCGAGGATGGAGCGCTCGGTGGGCCGCGGCGAGCGGTTGATGATCTCGACGAGGGTCTCGACGCCGCCGACGGTCGACATGTCCTGGTGGGCCAGCAGCGACCCCATGCGCCGGCTGAGCTCCTCCTCGACCAGGCGGACCATCTCCGGCGAGGTGCGGTCCATCGTGGCGATCCGGTGCGCGACCTCGGCCTGCTGCTCGGGGCCGAAGCCGGAGAGCACCTCGGCCGACTGGCCGGCCGACAGGTGGGCGAGCACCAGCGCGATGACCTGCGGGTGCTCGTCCTTGAGGAAGGTGACCAGCTGGCGGACGTCGGCGTTGCGCAGCGAGGCGAAGGGCACCTCGGTGTAGACGACGTTGAGCCGGGCGAGGATGCCCTCGGCCTTGTCCTCGCCGAGGCCCGCGGCCAGGATCTCGCGGGCGAAGTCGACGCCGCCGCGGCCGACGTAGCGCTGCGCGGCCATCATCGTGTGGAACTCCGACAGGACGCCGTCGACGTCGTCGGGCTCCACCGTGCCCAGCTTCATGATCTCGCGGGTGAGGGCCTCGACCTCGCGGGCGCTGAGCTTGGACAGCAGCAGCCCGGCCTCCTCCTTGCTCATCTGGGCGAGGAAGACGGCGGCCTTGCGCAGGCCCGGCATCTCCGGGCGCGGGGGAGCCGGCGGCAGGGCGGGCAGGTTCGTCCCGCCCGTGCCGACCAGCTGCTCGACCGATGCCAGGGTCATCGCACGTCACTCAGCCAACCGCGCAGCATCTGCGCCACCTCGTCGGGACGTTCGCTGACCATCGAGGCGATCTCCCCTCGCACGCGCTGGCGCTCGGCGGCCTCCAGCTCCAGGGCCCGGTTGTCCAGGACGGCGGTGTCGTCGCGGGAGCTGGCCACCCGCAGCCGCTCCAGCTCGGCCATGAGGCCGTCGTCGATCTCCAGCAGCTCGTCGTCGGCGTCCTCCTCGTCGTCGTCGCGGCGACGCGAGCGCAGCCAGACGACGAGCACCAGGAGGGCGATGCCGAGGGCGATGCCGCCGGTGCGGACCAGCGACCACATCTGCGCCTGCTGCTCGGCCTCGCGGGCGGCGGCCATCGCCGCGGCGGCCTCGTCGGCGGCCCGGGTGTCGAAGGCCAGCGAGGCGACGCTGATGTCGTCGCCGCGGGCCTCGTCGAGGCCCACCGCGTTGCTGACCAGCTCCTGCACCTGCGCCTGGTTGAGGTCGCCGGCCACGGTGTCGTCCATGACGACGGCGACGGTGAGCCGGTTGACCTCGCCGGGCGCGGTGACGGTGTTCTCGACGGTCTCCCCGACGGGGTTGTTGACCGTGGTCGACTCGGTCTCGTACTGCGAGTCGCCGCCCGTGCCGGTCGGACCGCCCTCGTTCTCCGGGCCGAGGACGCCGCCGACGGCGGTGCCGGTGCCGGTGTAGGTCTCGCGCGAGGTCTGCTCGGAGATCGGCGGGGTGCCCTCGGTGTACTGGTAGCTGGTCGCGGTGCTGTCCCGCTGGCTCATGTCCAGGTCCGCGCGGACCGAGACCTGCGCGTGGCCGGGGCCGAGGACGCGGTCGAGGATCGCCTGGGCGTTGGCCGCCAGGCGCTGCTCGTAGTCGGACTCCATCTGGGAGCGGGCGTCGCCGGCGGCCGCGGTGAGCCCCGACCCGGCGGCCGAGAGCAGCTGGCCGGTCGAGTCGGTGACGGTGACCTGCTCGGAGTCCATCCCCTCGATGCTGGAGGAGACCAGGTTGGTGATCGACTGGACCTGCTCGCCGGCGAGCTGCGTCCCGGGCTCGAGGTCGAGCAGCACCGAGGCGGTCGGCTCGCCCTCGTCGGAGGCGAACACCTCCTCCTCGGGCAGCGCGAGGTGCACGACCGCCTGCGAGACGCCGTCGAGCGCCTCGAGGGTGTTGGCCAGCTCGCCCTCGATGGCGCGCTGGTACTGCACCTGCTGCTGGAACTCGCTGGTGGTGATGCCCTGCTCGTCGAGCAGCGCGTAGCCGGTGTCCGACCCGGCCGGCAGGCCCTTGCCGCTCATCTGCAGCCGCAGGTCGTAGACCGACTCGTTGGCCACCAGGATCGTCTGGCCGCCGTCGGCGAGCTCGTAGGCGACGCCACCGGCGTTGAGCTCGTCGACGATCGCCGAGGCGTCGGTCGAGGCCAGGTTGGAGAACAGCGGCGCCATGGTCGGCGTCGTGATCCAGCGGTAGAAGAAGAAGCCGCCGAGCGCCAGCCCGGCGACCAGCAGGCCGATGACGACCTTCTGGCCCAGGCTGATCGCGGCGAGGGTGCCGCGCACCTTCGCGAGCGGCCCCGCCAGTGCGTCAGGCATCAGACCGGCATCCTCATGATCTCGGTGAAGGCCTCGACGGCCTTGTTCTTGATGGTCACGACCATCTCGGTGGCCACCGAGGACTCCTGGGCGGCGATCATGTAGTCGTGCACGTCGCGCAGGTCGCCGGTGGCGGCCTGCACGGCCAGCCGGTCACGGTTCGCCTGCAGGCCGCCGAGCTGCTCGAGCGCGCCGGTGAGCGCCGCGGCGAAGCCGGCACCCGAGCCGGGAGCGGCGGCCGGGACGACCGCGCCGGCGTCGGCCGGGCCGCCGAGGGCGCCGACGGTGGGGACGGTGGGCAGCGAGATGCCGCCGATCGGGGACGTCACGGTCAGCCCCTCCCGAGCTGGAGGGCGGCCTGGTAGGCGCTGGTCGCTCGCTCCAGGGACGCCAGGTTCGCCTGGTAGCCGCGCTGGGCCATGATCAGCTGCGTCATCTGGTCACCGAGGTCGATGTCGGGGTAGCGGACGTAGCCCTCGGCGTCGGCCAGCGGGTGGTCGGGCTCGTGCACCAGCCGGCCCTCGCCGCTGCCGAACTCGGCCCGGGCGATGCGCACGCCGCCCTCGCCGGAGCCGTAGTCCACGGCCTGCGCGACGACCATGCGCTCCTTGAACGCCTCGCCGTCGGTCGCGCTGACCGTGTTGATGTTGGCGATGTTGTCCGAGACGGCGTCCATCCAGCGGCGGTGGACCGACAGGCCGGACCCGGAGATGTCGATGCTGTCGAACACGGTCACGCCGTCCTGAGGGCCGTGCGCAGACCGCTGTACTTGCCGTCGAGGGCGGTGAGCGCGAGCTGGTAGCGCAGGCCGGTCTCGGTGGCGATGACGGTCTCGCTGTCGAGGTTCACGTTGTTCCCGTCCGTGCGGGTGGGCTCCAGGGAGCGGGCGATCGCGCCGCCGGAGGCGGTGGGCGTCCGGCCCTGGCGCAGCTCCGTGCGCAGCGAGGACTCGAAGTCGGTCCGGCCGGCGAGGAAGCCCGGCGTCTGGACGTTGGCGATGTTGTCCGCCGTCACGCGGCTGCGCTGGGCCAGGCCGGTCAGTGCCGCGTGCAGCGTCGCCGTGGTCACGTCGCCGATCACGGGGCTGACCGCCGGTGGGCAGGACGGCAGGACACGAGGTGCCTCCGGGTACGTCGGGGACCCGCGCGCGCGAGCGCGTGGGAGGGGCCGCCGATCCGTGGCGAGAGTGGTGCTGTCCGTGCAGGGCCGTCATCGGCAGCGCCTCGTCAGACCTTGACCACCGTCCGGGGCGGAGGGGGTGGGTGTGACGGGCGGAGCGATCGGGGAGGACGAGCCAGGGGAGGGCCTCCGTGCCCGGGGAGGTGCCCTTGTCGCGATGTCGGCACTCCTGGGGGCGGGACGACGACGGCCGGGCCCGCGGTGAGGCGGACCCGGCCGGGTCGGGGTTCGTGCAGATCTGCCAGGAGCGGTCAGAGCGCCCTGTCGACGAACGCGGCGACCGGGCGGGGGCGGTAGGCCATGCGGGCGGCGACGTCACGCTGCCGCTGGGACTGGGTGATCCGCTCGACGAGCTCCTCGGCGACGGCGAGCTGGTGCTGCAGCAGCCGGGCGGCCCGCTCACGGAGGTCGGGCGGGAGTGGCCCGAGCATCGTCGGCGGCGTCCAGTCCTCCATCCGCCGGCCCCAGGCGGCGATCTCCTCGGCGCGTTCGCCGCGGATCGAGCGCTCGGCGTCGAGGACCTCGCCCTCCATCTCCTCGAGGACGGCGGCCCACTCGGCGCGCCGCTGGTGGTCCGAGGAGGAGCCGCCGGTCATGCGGTGCCCGCCAGGCTCGCGGCGGCCTGCCGCCACGCGTCACGCAGCGGCTCGACGACCTGGAGGCAGGAGGCGACCCGGTTGCGGTCGCCGCGCACGTTCGCCTGCACGAGCTCGGTGAGCAGCCAGCTGTAGAGCGCCGCCAGCCGGGGGCCGCCCTCCCACGCGTCGACGCGGAGGCTCGACTGCAGCTCCAGGACGATCTCCTGGGCGTGCTGCAGCTGGGAGCCGGCAGCCTGCCGGTCGCCGTCCCCCAGCGCGGTCAGCGCCCGCTCCAGGTCCAGGGCGAGCCGGTCGTAGAGCATGACCAGCAGACGCTGGGGGGAGGCCGTGGTGACGGCGTCGCCGACGTAACGGGCGCGGAGGGAAGCGGCACTCATCGAGCTGTCTCCTGGGGAAGCGGGGTCAGAGGGAGTGTCGGACGGCGCGGGGTCAGCTTGAGCTGGGCAGCGAGGCGATCTGTCCGGCCAGCCAGCTCGACTGGTTCTTCATGCTGCTCAGCGCCGTCTCCATCGCGGTGAACTGGCGGGTCAGCGTCGCCTTGCGCTGGGCGAGCCGGAGGTCCCAGGCGTCGATGCGGGCCTGGATGTCCTTGGCCAACGAGTCACGACCCTTGGCCAGCATGGTCAGCGTGCCGGTCGTCGTGTCGGTCGCCTTGGTGGCGAGCTCCAGCACGCGGTCGGCGACGCCGGGGACGGCGACGGTGGTGCCGGCGGCGGACGAGCCGTCGACGATCCGGCGGGCGAGGCCGGGGTCGGCCTCCAGCGCCGCCACGAACCGCTCCTGGTCGAAGGCGACCGTGCCGTCCTTGGTCAGCTGGATGCCTGCGCGGTTGGGGGAACCGTCGTCGCCGACGCCGAAGGAGACCGCCGAGCGCAGGGTGGCCGCCAGCGCCGACAGGCCGGAGTCGCCCTTGAGGACGGCGGTGGGTCCGCCGTCGGCTGCGGTGTAGGTCTTGATGCCGCTCAGCGCGTTGTTGACGGCGTCCACCAGGGCCTTGACCTTGCCGGCCACGGCCTGCGGGTCGGCGGCGACGTCGACGGTCACGGCCGCGTCCTTGTCGGCCCTGCTCACCGTGATGGAGGTGCCGGGGACCAGGTCGGGAAACGTGTTGGTGGTCGACGTGACGTCGAACCCGTCCGTCGCGGACCCGATGCGCAGGACCGCGTTCTGGCCCTTGGTGAGGTCGGTGAAGGGGACCCCGCTGCCGGAGAGGGAGAAGGTGCCGGCCGCCCCGGAGGTCTTCGTGGTCACCTGGAGGCGGTACTCCGACGGGCCGGTCTGCAGGACCGTGGCGGTCAGCCCGAGCTCGGTCTTCTTGTTGATTGCGGCGGCGGCCTCGGCCAGCGTCGCGGTGCCGCTGCCGTCGGTGTCCAGCGCGATCGCGGTCGTGGCGCCCCCGGCGGTCACGGTGACCGAGGTGGCACCGAAGTCGGCCGTCGTCGCCGACCAGGTGCCGGTGCTGCGCACGGAGTGGGCGGCGGCCAGCTGGGTGACCGCGAACGTCACCGAGCCGGTCTGCGGGGCCGTGCCCACGGTCGCCGTCACGGTGGGGGAGGAGCTGGTCGCCTTGGCCGAGGACCAGGTCTCGGACCTCGTGAGCGCCTCGGCGGCGGTGCGGACGGCGTCGAAGCGGGTGTTGACCGCCCGGTAGGCCGTGGCCGAGGCCGTGGTGGTCGACAGCTTGGTCTTCAGCTGGGCCTGCGGTGCGGCCTCGGCCTGGACGAGCTGGCTGATGAGGCTGGTGGTGTCCAGCCCCGAGATCAGGCCGTCGACGCTCATGCCTGCCACGCGGGTGCCTCCCGGTCGCTCGGGGTGGGGTGGATGCCAGTGAGGGGGGAGGTCCGGAGACCTCCCCCCTCACCGGGTGGTGCCGTGGCGCTAATGCGT
This sequence comes from Geodermatophilus sp. SYSU D00710, assembly GCF_054050195.1. Taxonomy (NCBI): domain Bacteria; kingdom Bacillati; phylum Actinomycetota; class Actinomycetes; order Geodermatophilales; family Geodermatophilaceae; genus Geodermatophilus; species Geodermatophilus sp. SYSU D00710. The sequence continues at coordinate 24,310 of NZ_JBJGYX010000041.1, read as the reverse complement.
CAGCCGTCCCTGGGCGGGGATCAGCGGAGCAGCTGCAGGACGCCCTGCGAACCCTGGTTGGCCTGGGCCAGCATCGCGGTGCCGGCCTGGGACAGGATCTGGTTGCGGGTGAACTGCATCATCTCCTGGGCCATGTCGGCGTCACGGATGCGCGACTCCGACGCGGACAGGTTCTCGACCGACACGTTCAGGTTGTTGATCGTGTGCTCGAAGCGGTTCTGCAGGGCGCCGAGGCCGGCGCGCGCGGTCGACACCGTCTTGATCTGGGCGTCGATGAGCGTGATGGAGGCCTGGGCGTTGGCGGCGGTGTCGAACTTGACGCCACCGGTCAGCGCGGTGCCCGCGGTGCCGGCGGCCATGCCGGTGCCGGGGGCCGTGGTGCCCACGGTTCCACCGTTGAGCGCCGAGACCACGATCCCGGTGCCCGCGCCGTTCGAGTCCTTCTGGACCGAGACGGAGAAGTTGGCCGCGAACTTGGCGTCCGCCCGCAGGGCCGCCGCGTACTCCTCGACGCTCTGGAAACCGGCGCCCCCGGCCGTGTCGCTCAGCGTTCCGGTCACGACCGTGGTGGTCACGCCGCCCTGCGTCGACGTGAAGGTGGCAGCACCCGTGGTCAGCGCGGTGCGGTCCGCGATGGTGAACGAGGTGCCGGTGGTCGACAGGCTGCCGCCGGCCAGGGTCTGGGCCACGGACTTGACGTTGGCCAGGCCCAGGTCGACCTTGATCTGGCTGTTCTGGCCGCCGTCGGCACCGACCTGGAACTTCAGCTCGCCGGCGCTGCCGTCGAGCAGCTTGGTGCCGTTGAAGTTCGTGGAGGAGGCGATCCGGTCCAGCTCCGCGACGAGGCTGGTGGCCTCGGTCGCGATGTTGGCCCGCGAGTCGGCGTTGTTGCTGTCGTTGCCCGCCTGGACGGCGAGGTCACGGACGCGCTGCAGGATCGAGTGGACCTCGGTCAGGGCGCCTTCCGCCGTCTGGACGACGGAGATGCCGTCCTGGGCGTTGCGGACGGCGACCTTGAGCCCGCCGACCTGCGAGCGCAGGCCCTCGGAGATCGCCAGACCAGCGGCGTCGTCGGCAGCACGGTTGATGCGGAAGCCGCTCGACAGCTTCTCCAGGCTCTTGGACATCTGGGTGTCCGTCGCCGAGAGGTTGCGGTACGAGTTCATCGCCGCGATGTTCTGGTTGATGCGCAGACCCACGGTGTTCCTCCTTGGAATCGGGTCTTCCGGTTCTCCCGCTGCATCCGTGCTGCGGGCTTGCACTGGGTGTTACGGCTGGGGCGGGACGGGTCTTGAGGCGAACCACGACCTTTTTCGCGGCGACCTCGCTCAGGCGGGGCGGGCCGCGCCGTAGGCCGCCTGCCAGCCCGTCCGCGGACGCGGGAGCGACGGGACGGTGCGCTCGGCCGGGACGCGCCCGGCCACCCGGTCGACGTAGAGCCGCTGCTGGTTGCGCGCGCGGACCCCGCCGTCGGCCGGCACCGACCGGCCCTCCCACACCTCGCTCATCGCCGCGTGCAGCAGGGTGAGCGCGCGGGCGCGCATCTGCGAGACGCGGGAGAGGGTGACCCCGAGGTCGGCCGCGATGTCGGTGAGCGACTCCCCGCCGAAGAAGTTGCGCTCCACGACCTCGTCGAGCCGGTCGGGCAGCGCGTGGATGGCGTCCTGCAGGTACCTGGCCCGCTCGCCGCGCAGGACCGCCCGCTCGGGCGACTCGCCGGGGTCGGGCAGGTCGAGCGTGCCGCCCTCGCTGCCGGTCTCGGCGTCGATGCTCACCATCACGGCACGGTGCACGTCGACCTGCAGCGCCTCGAGCTCCTCGCGGCGCACGCCCATCTCCTCGGCGAGCTCCTCGCGCGTGGGTGGGCGGCCCAGGCGGATGGTGAGCGCGTCGGCCGCGGCGTCGGTGCGCCGGGCGGCCGCCCGCACCGAGCGGCTGGCCCAGTCGCCGGAGCGCAGCTCGTCGAGGACGGCGCCCTGCAGCCGGGGGAGGGCGTAGGTGGCGAAGGTGGCGCCGGCCGACGGGTCGAACCGGCGGGCCACCTCGACCAGCGCCACCTTCGCGCAGGAGAGCAGGTCCTCCCGGCTGACGTGGCCGGGCAGCGAGATGCGCGAGGCCACCGCGTTGACCGCGAACGAGCACAGCGGCAGGTGCTCGGTCACGAGCGCCTCGACCTCGGTCTCCGGTCGCAGGGCCTCGGCCCGCGGTGCGGCGGTGGGCAGCGGGGGAGCGGAGCGTGCGGCGACGGGTCGCTCGGTCACCGGGGGACGGGCAGCGGGCACGGTCCCCTCCTCGGCAGGGAACCGGTCGGCCCGGACGCACAACTCCTGCCAATCCTGCGATCTCGGCTTGAGGGGCCGTTGCCCGCTGCCGACCGTCTGGGCGCATGGCGCGGACGGCGGGGACTCCCCGCCGGGAGACGAGGGAGGCGGTGGCGGACGTGGACTACCAGCACCTGTCGACGCTGCTGTGGCGCGAGCAGGAGCTGCTCGACCTGCTGCTGTTCAAGGCGGAGGAGAAGCAGTACCTGATCCTGTCGGGCAAGACGCGCTGGCTGGCGCGCATCGCCCACGAGATCGAGGTCGTGCTCGACCAGCTGCGGACCCTCGAGGTGGAGCGCGCCGCGGCCACCGAGGCGATCGCCGTCCGGCTGGGGACCGGGGTCAACCCGTCGCTGCGCCAGCTCGCCGAGGCCGCCCCGGCGCCGTGGAACGACCTGCTGGCCCGGCACCACGAGGCGTTGCTGGTCCTGGTCACCGACCTGCGCAGCCTGTCCGACGCCAACCGCGAGCTCATCGAGGGCGGACTGAGCGCGATCGGCGACGCGCTGCTGTCGGTCCGCCAGCCCTCCGCCGGCACCTACGGCGCCACCGGCCGCTCCGAGGCCGGCTCCTCCCGCGCGGTGACCCTGGACGGTGCCCTGTGAGCAGCACGTTCGGCGGCCTGAACACCGCCTCGACGTCCCTCTGGGCGCAGCGGCGCGCACTGGACGTCACCGGGCAGAACATCGCCAACGTCAACACCGAGGGCTACTCCCGCCAGCGGGTGGACCTGCAGGCGATGGGCGGCACCGCCGTCCCTGCCGTGCACTCGGTGGACAGGGGGCTGACCGGCGGGGTCACCGCCGACGAGGTGCTGCGGATCCGCGACGCCTTCCTCGAGGCCCGCGGCCACACCGAGCACGGCACCCAGGCCCGGCTGACCGCCGAGACCGAGGCGCTCCGCCAGGTCGAGCAGGCGCTGCGCGAGCCCGGCGAGACCGGCATCCAGAGCCTGCTGTCGGACATGTGGGCCGGCTGGGACGACCTCGCGATCAGCCCCGACAACACCGCGGTGCGCGGCCAGGTCCTCGAGCGCCTCGACACGCTCGTCGACGGGATCCGGACCAGCCAGGGTGCGATCGACGCGGAGTGGTCCCGCACGCGGGAGAACCTGAGCGTCCTCGTCGCCGACGTGAACTCCGCCGCCGCCACCATCGCCGAGCTCAACCAGGCCATCCAGCGGTCGGCGCAGAGCGGGCTGCCGGTCAACGAGCTGACCGACCGGCGCGACCTGCTGGTCATGGACCTCGCCGACCAGGTCGGTGCCAGCGTGCAGCGCAGGGCCGACGGCGTCGTCGACGTCTCGGTGGGCGGGATCGTCCTCGTCTCCGGCGCGACCGTCACCGAGCTCACCGTGGTGGGGACCGACGACCCGGCCGGGATCGACCCCGACGTCGTGCCGCCCGCCGACCCGCCGCGCATCCAGACCGCGCGCGGCAACCTCGTCGTCGTCCCCGGCGGCACCGCCGGCGGGCAGCTCGACGCCCTCACCGGCGTCCTGCCCCGGTACCGGGACGCGCTCGACGACCTCGCCGTGGACCTGGCCACGTCGCTCAACGCCGTGCACACGACCGGCGCCTACGACCTGGAGGGCCGGCCCGGGACGCCGCTGCTGGGTTCCAGCGGAGGGCCGGTCACCGCCGCCTCGCTGCGGGTGCTGGTCACCGACCCACGCCGGATCGCGGCCTCGGGGGAGGCACCGACCGGCGGTGTCCCCTCGCTCGACAACGACGTCGCCGACCGGATCGCCCAGCTGCGGCTCTCGCCGGCCGGCGTCGACGCGTCCTACCGGCAGACGGTGGTGGCCCTCGGCGTCCAGACGTCGGTGGCGGCCCGCGCCCTGGACATCCAGGAGGTCGTGACCGCGCAGGTCGACGCGGCGCGCGACTCCGTGGCCGGCGTCAACCTCGACGAGGAGATGACCAACATGCTCTCGTACCAGCACGCGTACGCCGCCGCGGGCCGGCTGGTCACCACGATCGACCAGATGCTCGACCAGCTCATCAACCGCACCGGCGTCGTGGGCCGGTGAGCGGCATGAGGGTCACCCAGCGCGCCGTCGCCGCCACCAGCCTCCAGGGCCTCAACCGCAACCTCGACCAGATCGGCAGGCTGCAGCAGCAGCTCACCTCGGGCCGGCAGATCAGCGCGCCGTCGGACTCGCCCACGGGCACCAACCGCGCGATGCAGATCCGGTCGAGCCAGGCCGCCGTCGGCCAGCAGTCCCGGGCCCTCGCCGACGCGCGGGCCTGGCTGCAGCAGACCGACTCGACGCTGCAGACGATGGTCCAGCACACCCAGCGGGTGCGGGACCTCGCGCTCCAGGCGTCCAACGACGGCGCCCTGTCCGCCACCGGCCGCCAGGCCATCGCCATCGAGGTCGCCTCGCTGCGCGAGGGGCTCGTCGCCCTCGCCAACACCCGGTCCCAGGGGCGGCCGCTCTTCGGCGGCACCACGTCCGGGCCGGCCGCCTACGACGCTGACGGGACCTACGTCGGCACCGCCGGTGACATCAACCGGCGGGTGTCCGACGACGAGGTCATGGCGGTCAACGTGACCGGGCCGGTGGCCTTCGGCGCGGGGCCCGACGACCTGTTCAGCGTGGTCCAGGCGATCGCCACCGACGCGACCGCCGACCCCGCGGCGCTGTCCGGTCACCTGCAGGCGCTCGACGACGTCATGGAGGGCATGCTCGACGCGCTCTCCAGCGTCGGTGTGCGCGGGACGCGCGTGGAGCGGCTCGAGCAGATCGGCACCGACCGCGCGCTCTCCTTGTCCTCGCAGCTGTCGGAGGTCGAGAACATCGACCTGCCGAACACCATCATGAAGCTGCAGATGCAGCAGATCGGCTACGAGACGGCGCTCGCGGCGACGGCCAAGGCGATCCAGCCGACGCTCCTGGACTTCCTGCGGTGACCCTCGCTCCCGTGGTCACCCTGCCGCTGCTCGGCATGGTGTCGCCGCTGCCCGGGTTCCCCGACTTCCGTGACTACGTGCTCGTCACGGCCGACGGGGACGGCCTGCTGTTCTGGCTGCAGTCGATGGACGCCGACGGTCCGCGGTTCCTGGCCATCCCCCCGGCCCGGTACTTCCCGGACTACGCCCCGTCCCTGCCGCGCCAGGTGCTCGCCGACCTCGACCTCGCCGACGCCGCCGACGCCCAGCTGCTCTGCCTGGTCACCGTCCCGGCCGAGGGGGTCGCGGCCGCGACGGCGAACCTGCGGGCCCCGGTCGTGCTCAACCCGGCGAACTGGCGGGCCACCCAGGTGGTCCTGCCCGACGGCCGTCATCCGATCCGGCGTCCCCTTCGCCGATAGGAGAGGAGGGCCCCGTTCGTCGGGACGGGGCCCGTGCCAGGACGGCCACCACACACCCATGGAGGGGTACCCGTGCTCACACTGACCCGCAGCGTCGGCGAGACCATCCGCATCGGCGACGACATCGAGGTGCACGTCGTCGAGGTGCGCGGCGGCACCGTCCGGCTCGGCTTCACGGCCCCCCGCGAGGTGACCATCCACCGCGAGGAGGTCTACCGGCAGATCGCCGAGGCCAACCTGCTCGCCGCCCAGGTCACCGCCGACACGCTCGGCGCCCTCGCCGCCTTCGCACCCGCCGCCGGCCCCGCCGCGCCCCCCACCGGCCTCGCCGCGGGCCGGCCCGTGCGCTCCGCCCCGCCGGAGGTCCGCAGCCGCTGAGCGACTCGCACGGACGGCGGGCCCGCACCTCGGCAACTCCTGCCGGAGCGCGGGCCCGCCGGATCGGCTGGCTCCTCCGCACGGGCAAGACCTGACGAAGGTCGGCCGGCAGATTGCGAAGGGCACGGCGAGTTGTGTGCCCATCACTGTCCGCTCATGCGACAGAGTTGCCCCCGAGCACGACACAGGGGGCGATGGAGATGCAGCACAGCGTGATGGCAGCGACCCAGCAGGCCGACGAGACCGTCGTCGTCCACGTCCAGCTGCGGCCGCGGCGCGGGTCCACCAGGCGCTGCCTGGCCGAGCTGGCCGCGCTGGCCGCCGTGCACCCCTCGGTCGCCTTCTCGGTCACCGGGCTGGGCAAGGACGAGCGCGTCGTCCGCGTGACCGTCGGCGTCGAGCTCGGTCCGCGCGCCGGCATCGCCCGGTTCTCGCCGCAGGCGCAGGCCGCCTACGCCTTCGTCAGCGACCTGTTCACGGTCCTCTACGACCACATGCCGGTCTACGCGACCGAGCCGGCCGCCGGTGAGCGCGCCGCGGCCGAGGCGCTGCTGGGCTCCGGTGTCGACGTCGCCGTCGGCGCCGTGGAGTCCCCGGCCGTGCCCGTCCCCGCCTGAGGCGCCGTCGCCTCCCCCGTGATCGACCAGGAGCACCGGTGACCTCCAGCCCCCCGACCGCCGACCCGGCCGCCGACGCCGGCAGCCGCGCGCCACTCGTCTTCGGCGGCATCCCCGAGGCCGAGGGCTTCGCCGCGGTCCCGATCACCGCCCGCGACCGGGTGCACTTCCGCGTCGACCGGGACCTGCCGCTCGCCGAGTTCCGCGCCGACCTGCCCACGGGCGTCACGGTCAGCCACGACGAGGGCGAGGGGCTCTACCGGGTCGACGGCCCGTGCGGCCAGGGCCAGGTCCTCGCCGACTGGATCCGCGCCTGGTGCGCCGACCGCGGCTGCGCCACGGTGGGCCTGCGCGCGGAGGCCGGCGTCCGCCGCCGCGCGCCGCGGGACCTGCCGAAGGCCTTCCTCGAGGACCTGTGCCGGCACTACCACCCGGTCAGCCTCAAGCGGCTGCAGCGCAACTCGAGCACGCTGCGCCTGCACGTGCCCGACCCCGACGACCTGCACCAGCAGGTGGCCGAGTGGATCCTCAAGGCCGTCGGCCAGTACGACGAGACCAAGGGCGTCCCGTTCGGGGCCTTCCTCGCCACCCAGCTGTCCAAGTGGGTGCACGACCTGGGCCGCAGCGCCCACGGCCGGACAGCGGCCGACACGGAGAACCGCCAGCAGAAGGCGCTGGCCGCCTTCCAGGCCGAGCACCAGAGGCGGCCCACCGAGCGCGAGCTCGCCGACTACATGGGCCAGAGCGTCGCGACGCTGCGCCGCAACTCGCAGACCGTGGCCACCCTCAACGGGCTGCGCAACCTGCAGTCCCTCGACGGCGGCCCGGACGCGGCCGAGGTGCTGGTGCCCGACTCCACCGAGGCGCCCGACCTGATCATGGACGAGGCCGAGCAGACGCTGCTGTCGCACGCGCTGACCGCCGCCTGCGCGCCCGACCCGACCGCCGCCCGCGGCCAGCGGGCCGCCCAGCCCAACGTGCTGGGCTGGGCCACCTGGTACCTGACCACCTGGGGCGGGCAGACCAAGACGCAGGTGTCGGCCGACCTGGGCACCTCGGTCCGCAACATGAACGTGCACGCCGACCGCGTCGAGCGGGCGCTCAAGGACCGGTTGACCGAGCTGTCCGAGTGACGGGGGAGTAAACGGCCGGAACGAGTCCGTTACCGACGGGTCCATCGCGGCTCCGGCCTGCCGATACCGAGGACGTGACCGCGAGTCCCCGCCGCAGCGCCGCCGCCGGGGGACCGGGACCGGAGGCACCGACGGGGGGAGGTGTGCGGTGAGCGTGCTGCCCGCGGGCGATCCCGCCGTCGTCCTGCTGCCGCACTGGCTGTCGGAGGCCGACCGCGAGGCGCTGGCCACCGCGGTCCGGGCCGGCCTCGCCGCCCCGGGCGTGCACCCGGTCACCGCCGTCCGCCTCGCCGACGTGCTCACCGAGCTGCACGTGGCGGCCGCCCGCGACGCCGTCTGGCCCGCCCCCGCCGCCCGCGTCCGCCGCGTGACCGGCTGGTCCGACGACGTCCTGCCCGTCCGCCTCTCGGCCGCCGAGCTCGACAGCGTGCTCGGGCTGCCCGCGCTGCCGGCCCCGCTGCGCACCGCCCTGTCCGGGCGCCGCCCGTGATGCCCCAGCGCTCGCCGCGCGCGGCGGCCGCCCTGCTGTCGCGGCTGCGGCCGGCGGCGGTCGGCGTCGACGACGTCCGCGCCGCCGCGGCGGCGGTGCTCCCGGCGGTGGCCACCGGGGGCCTGCGCGCCGCCGTGCTCACCGACCCCGCCCGCGGTCCGGTGCTGGTCCTCGCCGAGGACGAGCGCCGCACCCGGCTGTCGTTGCGCGACCTCGCCGAGGACATGACCGACGCCGGCGTCGCGCCCACCGCCGAGGCTGTCGCCGCCGCGCTGACCGCCGTCGTGGCCGGGCGCCCGGTCAGCGACGCCGCCGCCGCGCGCGCCGGGGTCGCCGTCCTCGACTGGACCGACGCGGGGCGGTCCGCCGTCGGCTGGCGGGTCGTCGTCCGGCGGGGTGAGCGCACCGTCGCCTGGACGCCGTCGGACCGGGCCGACGCCGCGGTGGTCGACCGCACCCGCAGCGGCGCGACGGCCCGGGCCGCGGACGCCGGCGGCGTGCTGCGGGTCGAGGGCCCGGTGGCGCTGTGGTCGCACCCCGGCGCGCCGATGCTGGCCAGCGCGGCGCTGGCCGCCCCCGACCGGCTGCTGGGGCGGATCGCCGACGCCGGGCTGACCCTGCGCGACCCGCACGTCGTGGTCACGCCGATGCGACCGCTGGCCTGTGCCGTGCCCGGGGTGGCCGACCGCCTGGCCGGCCTGACGGGGGAGGCCTGCGTGCGCCTGCCCTGGGCCGGCCTCCCCGCCCTGCGCTGGCTCTGAGCGAGGCATTGGAAGCTCTACGCACGTCCTGACCCGCAGGAGGTGCGTAGAGCTTCCAATGCCTGGGACACCTCAGAGCAGGTCGCCGTACTCCCAGTGCCACGGCTCGGGCTTCTCGCCGCCGGGTCGGGCCCAGGCGGGGTTGACGAAGCCGAACCGGCCCGCGTGCTCGGTCATCCACGTCCACTGCGGCGTGCCGGCGACGTGGACGCCGCCGCACAGGTCCACCGCCAGCGCCCAGCCGTGGTTCGACGTGCCCGGCACCGCGGCCAGGGCGGGCTTGCGGCGGAACGCGTCGACCTGCGCGGCGATCGACCGGTAGGAGTCGGTGATGCACAGCGGGCTGCCGAACGCCGCCTCGTACGCCGCCGCCAGCGCGGTGTAGCCGGCCGCGGCGTCGCAGCGCAGCGCGTGGCCGCGGGCGACCGGGCACAGCGCGTCGGCGGGGATCCGGCCGTTGCCCCAGCCGCCCCACGCGGGGCTCACCGGCCCGGCCGGTGGCGGGGGCGCGCCGCAGGCACCCCGGCCCGACGCCGTCGCCGGCAGCGGCGCGTTCGGCTGCGCCGGGGCCGGCAGGGTGACCCGCACCGCGCGGGCGTCCTCGGGCACCGACCGGACGCCGACCCGGTAAGTGGCGGCGGAGGCGCCGAGCACCTCGCCGTCGCCCACGTAGACCCCGACGTCCGAGCCGCCGTCGGAGACGACCAGGTCGCCGACCTGCAGCTGGGTGGCGGGCACGACCGCCGCGGCCGACCACTGCCCGGCCGCGGTGACCGGCAGGTCGTACCCGGCCAGCAGCCACGACGCCGCGGTGAGCCCGCCGCAGTCGAAGCTGTCGGGTCCGGTCGCGCCGGCGGCGTAGGGGCGGCCGGCCTGCGCCAGCGCGCTGCTGACCGCGGTCACCGTCTCGGCGGGCAGCACCGTCACCGGCCGGTTGCCGGCGACCGCCCACGCCACGCCGGGCACGGCCTGGCCCGCGGCGTCCAGCGCGGGGGAGAGACCCTCAGGCAGCCGGCCCGGATCGGCCAGGTCGGCCGCCGGTGCCGGCTCGATCCCGGCCGAGGCCAGCTCGGCGAGGTACCCCTGCCAGCGCTGCAGCGCCGCGGCGTTGCGCTGCTGCTCCGCACCGGCGGCGGGCACGGTGCCGAGCGCGGCCAGCTGCGCGGCGACGTCGAGCCCGAGGTCGCCGGCGCTCTCCCGGACCCCGGCCAGCAGCGTGCGGGCGTGCGCGGCCGCGGTGTCGACGGCGGCCCGTGCCGCGGCCACCCGGTCCGCTGCGGCCTCGGCGGCGGCCGCGGCGCGCTGGGCCCGGACGACGGCGGTCTCGCGCTCCCCGGCGGCGCGGTCGGCCAGCGCCTGCCGGTACAGGACGTCGGAGGTGGTGCCGGGCGTGCCGGCGTCCAGCGCGAGCACCGGCATCCGCCCGGTGGCCGGCGTCCGGTAGAGGTCGGCCGCGGCGGCGCCGACGGTGGCCTGCTCCGCGGCGAGGGCGGCCCGGGCGGCCTGCTCGTCGGCGACGGCGGCGGCGAGCTCGGCCTGCCGGGTGCCGACCTCGGCCTGCACGCGGCGGTAGGCGTCGGCGTCCTGCAGCAGCGTGCTGCGCGCGGCCAGCGCCAGGCCGGCCGGGTCGCCGGCGACGGTCGCCGCGCCGGGGGCGGACGTGGCGGGAGCCAGCAGCACGGTCAGTACCGGCACCAGCAGCGTGGCCAGGCCGACGACGAGCAGCCGGGTGCGCCACGGACCGCGCGGGTGCGGGCGGGCGGCCGCCCGGCGCCGGGCGGGTGCGCGCCGGGTGCGGCGGGCGGGCTTCCTCGATCGCGCGGCCCGGCGGGGAGCCGGGCGCGGGGACCCGGGACCGCCGGCGGCGGCGCGGGCAGCGAGCAGGGCGCGCAGCGCCTCGGCCTCGCGGGCGGTGAGCGGACGGCGGGGAGCGGGCGTGCGTGGTGCGGGCACGGCGGGGTCCCCCGGACGGTCGCGGTCGGCTGGCCGCGCTCCGGTGCGGAGCGCTCGCCGTCAGATCGACCGTCCGGGGGACCCGGAGGAGGGACGCGGGAGCGGGTCTCACCCCTCCGGGGGAGGGGCGCCGGGCACTTCCGGGGAAGTGCCCGGGAGGGGTCAGCGGTCGGGGGGCCACCAGGCGCCGTGGCGCGGGACGAGGGCGATGCGGTGCTCGCCCCCGTCCGCGGTGGAGACGACCAGCTCGACGGCGGTGATCACCAGCGCCCGGTCGTCGTCGCGCAGGAGCCGGCCGGTCGCCAGGGGGATCGGGGGGAGGACCAGGACGTCCTCGGCCGGCTCGCTGCCCATCGACGCCGTCGTCAGCGCTCGGCGAGCGGGACGAACGGCCGCTCGGTCTCGCCGGTGTACACCTGCCGCGGCCGGCCAATCTTCGTCGACGGGTCCTCGATCATCTCCCGCCACTGCGCGATCCAGCCGGGCAGCCGGCCGAGGGCGAACAGCACGGTGAACATCCGCGTCGGGAAGCCCATCGCCCGGTAGATCAGCCCGGTGTAGAAGTCGACGTTGGGATAGAGCTTGCGCTCGACGAAGTAGTCGTCGGACAGCGCGATCTCCTCGAGCTGGCGGGCCAGGTCGAGCAGCTGGTTGTCCCCGCCGAGCTTGTCGAGCACGGTGTCGGCGGTGCGCTTCACGATCGCCGCGCGCGGGTCGTAGTTCTTGTAGACCCGGTGGCCGAAGCCCATGAGCTTGACCCCGGGCTCCTTCTTCTTCACCCGCTCGACGAACGCCGGGATGTCGCCGCCCTCGCGCTGGATGGACTCCAGCATCTCCAGCACCGACTGGTTGGCCCCGCCGTGCAGCGGGCCGAACAGCGCGTTGATGCCGGCCGACACCGAGGCGAAGAGGTTGGCGTGCGAGGAGCCGACCAGCCGCACCGTCGACGTCGAGCAGTTCTGCTCGTGGTCGGCGTGCAGCACGAACAGCATGTCGAGCGCCGCGGCCAGGTCGGGGTCGACCTCGTAGGGCTCGGCGGGGAAGCCGAAGGTCATGCGCAGGAAGTTCTCGACCAGGCCGAGGGAGTTGTCCGGGTAGAGGAACGGCTGGCCGACCGACTTCTTGTACGCGTAGGCGGCGATCGTCGGGAGCTTGGCCAGCAGCCGGATCGTGGAGATCTCCACGTGGCGCGGGTCGAAGGGGTCCAGCGAGTCCTGGTAGAAGGTCGACAGCGCGCTGACCGCCGAGGACAGCACCGGCATGGGGTGCGCGTCGCGCGGGAAGCCCTGGAAGAACTGCTTGAGGTCCTCGTGCAGCAGCGTGTGCCGGCGCAGCCGGGCGTCGAACTCGGCCAGCTGGTCGGCCGTGGGCAGCTCGCCGAAGATCAGCAGGTAGGTGACCTCGAGGAAGCTCGCCTTCCCGGCGAGCTGGTCGATCGGGTACCCGCGGTAGCGCAGGATCCCGGCGTCGCCGTCGATGTAGGTGATCGCCGAGGTGCACGCGGCGGTGTTGACGAAGCCGATGTCGAGGGCGACCTGCCCGGTGGTCGCCAGCAGCTTGGAGACGTCGAGCCCGTCGGACCCCTCCGTCGCGGGCACCACGCGCATCGGCAGCTCACCTCCCGGGTGCCGGAGAGATACCTCGGGCGTGCTGTCAGCGGCGGCGGTGGCTGTCTCGGTCATGGTGGTCCGACGCTACTGGCGTCGGGCCCGTCAGACGACACGGACGGTCCTGCCGCGGGGTGGACCGGCGGTCCGGGCCCACCCCGCGGGACCTCAGGGGTGGGTCATCGAGAGGACGTCGAGGGCCTCGTCGAGCTGGGCCTCGGTGAGCTTGCCCTGGTCGACGTAGCCGCGCTCGAGCACCACCTGGCGGATGGTCTTGCGCTCGGCCAGCGACTGCTTGGCCACCTTGGCCGCCTCCTCGTAGCCGATGTACCGGTTCAGCGGGGTCACGATCGACGGCGAGGACTCGGCGTAGGTCCGGCACTGCTCGACGTTCGCGACGATCCCGTCGACGCAGCGGTCGGCGAGGATCCGGCTGACGTTGGCCAGCAGCCGGATCGACTCCAGCACGTTGCGCGCCATGAGCGGCAGCGTCACGTTGAGCTCGAAGACGCCGGTGGTGCCGGCGTAGGTGACCGCGGCGTCGTTGCCGATCACCTGGGCGGCCACCTGGATGACCGCCTCCGGGATCACCGGGTTGACCTTGCCGGGCATGATCGAGCTGCCCGGCTGCAGGTCCGGCAGTTGGATCTCGCCGAGGCCGGTGCGCGGGCCCGAGCCCATCCAGCGCAGGTCGTTGGCGATCTTGACCAGGCCGACGGCGATCGTCTTCAGCTGGCCGGAGGCCTCGACCAGGCCGTCGCGCGAGCTCTGCGCCTCGAAGTGGTCGCGCGCCTCGCGGAGCGGCAGGTCCAGCTCCGCGGCGAGCATGTCGATGATCGCGGCGGCGAAGCCGGGCGGGGTGTTGATCCCGGTGCCCACGGCGGTGCCGCCCAGCGGCAGCTCGCCGATGCGCGGCAGCGAGGCCTCCAGCCGCTCGACGCCGTACCGGATCGCCGCGGCATACCCGCCGAACTCCTGGCCCAGGGTGACCGGGGTGGCGTCCATGAGGTGGGTGCGGCCGCTCTTGACCACCTCGGCGAACTCGGTGGCCTTGCGCGACAGCGAGGCCTCAAGGTGCCGCAGCGCCGGGACCAGGTCGCGCACGATCGCGCGGGTGGCGGCCACGTGGATGGCCGAGGGGAAGACGTCGTTGGACGACTGCGACGCGTTGACGTGGTCGTTGGGGTGCACCGACGTGCCCGTGGCCTCGGTGGCCAGCGTCGCGATGACCTCGTTGGTGTTCATGTTGCTCGACGTCCCGGAGCCGGTCTGGAAGACGTCGATGGGGAAGTGCTCGTCCCACCTCCCGGCGGCCACCTCGGCGGCGGCGTCGGCGATGGCGGAGGCGACGTCGCCGTCGAGGACGCCGAGGTCGGCGTTGACCCGCGCCGCGGCGCCCTTGATGGCGGCCAGGGCGGCGATCAGCTCGCGCTCGACGGGCGTGCCGGAGATGGGGAAGTTCTCGACGGCGCGCTGGGTCTGGGCCCGCCACTTGGCCCAGGCGGGGACGCGGACCTCCCCCATGGAGTCGCGTTCGATGCGGTGGTCCTGCTCGGTGGCCACGCTGGCTCCCGTGTGGTGTCGGTGGGATCGGTGCTGCACGCGTGACCCTAAGAGGACCCCCTCGCCCCCCGCCGCTCGCATGCTCGCGGCGGGCCCCTGCGAGGGGGCCGCCGGTGGAGCAGTTGGAGCAGGCCCGGGGTGGGAACCGGGACGGGGCCGGGCGCGGACCCAGCGTGCGCCGGACACCCCGGTCCCAGGAGGCCCCGTGACCCACCCGCACGACCCCGCACCCGGCTCGGTCCCCGTGGGGGGCTGGACGCCCTGGGGGACGTGGGACCCGGCCGCCGGGCAGCCGCCGTCCCTGGCTCCGGCGCCTCCCGTGCCACCGCCGCCGGCCCGGTCCGGTCTGGGCGGCGCCGCGCTCGTCGCCGCCGGGCTGGTGCTCGGCCTGGTCCTGGCCGCCGTCGTCGGCGGGGTGCTGGTCCGCGGTGCGGTGCTGGACGCCGGCCGGGAGGCCGGGGAGGCCGTGGGCGAGTCGGTGTCGGAGGGGCTCTCCGGCGGCTTCGCCGACCCCCTCGCCGCCGGCGGCGGCCTCGGCGAGGTCGAGCAGTCCGCCCCCGTGCCGCCCGGGGAGCTCGGGCCCGACCCGGTGCTCGACGGGTACGCCCAGCAGTGCTTCGAGGGGGACCTGCAGTCCTGCGACGACCTGTACGTCGAGTCCCCGCCGCTGTCGGAGTACGAGGAGTACGGGCTCTCCTGCGGCGGGCGGGTCAAGGCCTGGGCGGTCCCGTACTGCACCGACCTCGACTGAGGCGCCGCCCGCGGCTGCCGTGGGCCCTGGGACGGAGGAGCCGTCGCGCCGCCGTCCCGTGACCCGAACGTGCTTCTCCCCCCTCCCCGCCGGACCTAGCCTGACCTGCGCCAGTGACCTGACCCGAGGAGCTCCCGCCATGTCCCAGCCGCCGTACCCGCCCCAGGGCGGCAACGACCCCTCGGGCCAGCAGCCCGGGCAGCAGGGGTGGGGGCAGTCCGACGACCCGACGCAGCAGCTCGGTCAGCCCGCCCCGCCCACCACCCAGTTCCAGCCCGGCCAGTACGGCCAGCCCGGCGGGGAGCAGCGCGACCCGACCGCACCCTTCGCCCAGCCCGACCCGAACCAGCAGTACGGGCAGCAGTACGCCCAGCAGTACGGGCAGCAGCCGGGCTACGACCCGAACCAGCCCTACGGCCAGCAGTACGCCCAGCAGTACGGGCAGCCGTACGGCCAGCAGCCCGGCTACGGCGGCCCGCCCCCGCGGCAGAAGAGCAAGAACCTCGCGGTCGTGCTGGGCGTCGTCGGGGTGCTCGTGCTCGCCGGCGTCGGCGCCCTGCTGTTCTTCCTCCTCCGCGACGACGGCGGCTCGACCGTCGCCGACCCGGCCACCACGACCAGCGCCACGAGGTCGTCGTCCCCGTCCTCCTCGGCGAGCTCGTCGGCGACCTCGTCGTCCCGCTCCTCGAGCCCGTCGTCCTCCAGCCCGTCGGCCCCGTCGTCCCCGGGCGGCGGCGGGTCGCCCGCGGCGCCGGCGCCGCCCACCGGCCTGGGCGACGACCCGACCTTCCAGCCGCTGGCCCAGTCGTGCTTCGACGGGGACCTCGCCACCTGCGACGAGCTGTGGCGCGTGACCCCCGTCGACTCGCCCTACGAGGACTACGCCGGCACCTGCGCCGGCCGGGTCGAGTACGAGGGCGGCGGCACCTGCCAGGCCCGCCTCGGCGACGGCGGGGGGACCGGCGGCACGACGCCGGCCGACCCCACCGCGCCGACCGGCCTGGGCGACGACCCGACCTTCCAGCCGCTGGCCCAGAGCTGCTTCACCGGTGACTGGACGGCCTGCGACCAGCTGTGGCGCGACACGCCGTCGGGCTCGCCCTACGAGCAGTACGCCGGCACCTGCGCCGGCCGCCTGCCCTACGAGGACCTCGGCACCTGCGAGGACCGGCTGGGCTGAACCCCGTCCGGCGGGCGCGGGCCCGGCACCCCTCGGGGTGCCGGGCCCGTGCTCACTCCTCCTCGGAGGAGCGGTCGAAGGGCACCGCGGAGTAGGCGCGCAGCTTCTCGAGCGAGTGCAGGCTGTCGATGGAGCGGATGGTGCCCGAGCGGGAGCGCATCACCAGCGACTGCGTGGTGCAACCCCCCGCCCGGTACTGCACGCCGCGGAGCAGCTCGCCGTCGGTGATGCCGGTGGCCACGAAGAAGACGTCGCCGCGCACCAGGTCGTCGATCTGCAGCACCCGGTCGAGGTCGTGGCCGGCGTCGACCGCCTTCTGCCGCTCCTCGTCGTCCTTGGGCCACAGCCGGCCCTGCAGCGTGCCGCCCATGCACTTGAGCGCGCAGGCGGCGATGATCCCCTCGGGCGTGCCGCCGATGCCCATGAGCAGGTCGACGCCGGTGCCCTCCCGGGCCGCGGCGATGGCGCCGGCGACGTCGCCGTCGGAGATGAACTTGATCCGGGCGCCGGCCTCGCGGACCTCGTGCACGAGCTGCTCGTGGCGCGGCCGGTCGAGGATGCACACGGTGACGTCGGCGACCGAGCTGTGCTTGGCCCTCGCGACCCGGCGGACGTTCTCCGCGACCGGGGCGGTGATGTCGACGGCGTCGGCGGCGGCCGGACCGGTGGCGATCTTCTCCATGTAGAAGACGGCCGACGGGTCGTACATGGCGCCCCGGTCGGCCACCGCCATGACCGCGATCGCGTTGGGCATGCCCTTGGCCATCAGCGTGGTGCCGTCGATGGGGTCGACGGCGACGTCGCACTCGGGCCCGTAGCCGTCGCCGACCTGCTCGCCGTTGTAGAGCATGGGCGCCTCGTCCTTCTCGCCCTCGCCGATCACGACGACGCCGCGCATGGTCACGGTGCCGATGAGCGCGCGCATCGCGTCGACCGCCGCGCCGTCGCCGCCGTTCTTGTCCCCGCGCCCCACCCAGCGGCCGGCGGCCATCGCGGCGGCCTCGGTGACCCGGACCAGCTCGAGGGCCAGGTTCCGGTCGGGCGCCGGGCGGTCGGTGCGGAAGGTGCTCGGGCGGGGGGCCGGGGGTACGGGGCCGTCGGGTACGGGAAGGATCACGGGACCTCCAACGTCGGCGTCGTTGCCGGGTCCCCACCGTCCCGGCGACCCGGCCCCGGTGCCGGTCGGGCGGGCGGGTGCGCCGGGTGCGGGGCAGCGGGGTTCTGGATCGGTGCTGCGATCCTAGGGGCATGACCACCACCGGGCCGTCGGGCCGGCAGGCCCCCGAGGAGCAGTCCCCGCCGGAGCAGCCGCCGCCGGCGCCGTCGGCCGTCGAGCGGGCCAACCGGATGAGCGCGGCGAACATGGTCCGGTCACTGCTGCCGCTGGTGGTCATCTGCCTGCTCGTCGTGGGCTGGGTCGCCTTCCGGCAGGGGGAGGTGGACCCGGTCCGACCGATCGACCCCAGCAGCTCGGTGCAGCTGGCCGCGTCCCGCGCGGGCTACACCGTGGAGGCGCCGACCGGGCTGCCCGACGGCTACCGGCCCACCAGCGCCCGCACCGACGCCGGGGACGCCGGCGAGGGCGCACCGGTGACCCTCGAGGTGGGCTACGTGACGCCGTCGGACGAGTACGCGGGGTTCCTCACCACCGACGACCCCCGCGCCGAGCGGCTGACCGCGGTGCTCGACGGCGCCGAGGAGGACGGCAGCGTCGACCTCGCGGGCCGCACCTGGACCCGGTCGACCAGCACGCGCGGCGAGACGGTGCTGTCCCGGGAGGAGGACGGGGTGACCACGCTGGTCACCGGCTCGGCCGACGACGAGGAGCTGGAGACCGTGGCCGCCTCGCTCGCCCCCGTCGTGGTGCGCTGAGCCCTACTCCTCCCGGTCGCCGGGGCTCGCGGCGGCCAGCCGCTCGCGGGCGCGGTCGAGCCAGTGCCGGCACAGCTCGGCCAGCTGCTCCCCGCGCTCCCACAGCGCCAGCGACTCCTCGAGGGTGAGCCCGCCGGCCTCCAGCCGGCGCACCACGTCGGCCAGCTCCTCGCGGGCCTGCTCGTAGGTCTGCGTCGGCTGCTCGGTCGTCGGCTCGCTCACGGCTCCCCATCCTGCCCGTCGACCCGGACGGCCAGCCGCCCACCCGCGACCCGCACCGCCAGCCGCTCGCCGTCGGCCACCTCGCCGGGGTCGCGGACCAGCGCACCGTCGGCCCGCTGCACCAGCGCGTAGCCGCGCTGCAGCGTCGCCTGCGGCGAGAGGGCGGCGACCCGGGCGCGGGCGTGCTCGAGGTCGCGCTCGGCGGTCTCGACCCGGTGGGTGAGCGTGCGGCGGGCCCGGTCGCGCAGCGCGGCGACGTCGTCGGCCCGGCCGTGCAGCAGTCGCTCGGGATCGGCGAGCACCGGCCGGCTGCGGACGCTGTCGAGCCACCGCTCGGACTGCTCGACCCGGACGGTGAGCAGGTGCCGGGCGCGGGCGCGCAGGCCGTCGACCAGCCGCCGCTGCTCGCCGATCTCGGGGACCACCCGGTGGGCGGCGTCGGTGGGGGTGGCGGCGCGGACGTCGGCGACGTGGTCGACCAGCGTGGTGTCGGTCTCGTGGCCGACGGCGGTGACCACCGGGGTGCGGCAGGCGGCGATGGCGCGGACGAGGCCCTCGTCGGAGAAGGGCAGCAGGTCCTCGACCGACCCGCCGCCGCGGGCGAGGACGATGACCTCCACCTCCGGGTCGCGGTCGAGCCGCTGCAGCCCGTCGATCACCGACGCCGCGGCGTTCACCCCCTGCACCAGGCTGTGGTGCACGGCGAAGCGCACCGCCGGCCACCGCCGTCGGGCGGTGACCAGCACGTCGCGCTCGGCCGCGGAGTCCTTGCCGGTGACCAGGCCGACGACGGCGGGCGCGAAGGGCAGCGGGCGCTTGCGGGCGGCGTCGAACAGGCCCTCGGCGGCCAGCAGCCGGCGGATCCGCTCGATGCGGGCCAGCAGCTCGCCCAGGCCGACGGCGCGGATCTCGGTGGCGCGGAGGGAGAACGAGCCGCGGGCGATGTAGTAGTCGGGCCGGGCCCGCACGACGACGCGGGCGCCCTCGGTGAGCTCGAGGCCGGGCCGGTCGGCGACGTCGCGGGCGCAGGTGACCGGCACCGACAGGTCGGCGGCGGGGTCGCGCAGGGTCAGGAAGACCGTGGCCGCACCGCGCCGGGACAACTGGGCGACCTGCCCCTCGACCCACACCTCACCGAGCCGGCCGATCCACTCGGCGACCTTGCGGGCCACCGTGCGGACCGGCCAGGGCGCCTCGGGCGTGGAGGGGGCGGTCATGCCCGCGACTGTGCCAGGCGGGACCGACGGCTCCGCCCGGCCCCCCGGGCGCTAGCCCCTGGGCTGGAGCGGGCTGGCGTCGACCGCCTGCTGCTCCAGCTTCTCCAGCCGGTTGCGCAGCATCGTGACGAACTGCGACCGGTTGCGGGTGGCCTCCTCGTAGGCGAGCAGGTCCTGCACGGTGGCGAGCTGGTAGCCGCGCAGCCGCCCGCGCAGCTGGGCGATGGTGAAGGAGTCGTAGCCCTCGACCGGCGCGGTCCCGGCCGCCTGCGACCCCGAGACGTCGCTGCCGCCCTGGGCGTCGTCGGTGGGGGCGTCGGACCCGCCGCCCACGGCGTCGACCGCGGCGCCCTCGGCGCGGGCCGCGTCCTCCTCGGCGGTGCCGGTCTCGCCGACGTCGGTGCGCACGCCGGTGGCGGCCGCGACCGGGGTGCCGCCCTCGTCGACGGCGGTGTCCTCGGTGGCGGCACCGGAGTCCTCGCCGGGACCGGCCTCGGGCGCGACGACGCCCTCGTCGGTCACCGTGCCCTCGACCGTGGTGACCTGGCCGTCGGGGGTGACGACGTCGACCTCGGCGGCCCCGTCGGTGTCCCGGCCGGCGTCGGGGGCGGAGTCGGCCAGCCCGATGTCGGTGTCCGCGGTGCCGGAGTCGGCCGCGTCGGGCGTCGCCGTGTCGTCGCTGCCCACGTCGGGCGCGCCGGCCAGTTCACCGACCGGGGAGCCGCCCGGGTCGCTGGCCGCCGGTGCGTCGTCGGTGGCCGGCGCCGCGCCGGTGCCCTCGGCCTCGAGCAGCGCGCTCTCCAGCGCGTCCTCGGCGGTGAGCGCGGAGTCGGCGGCGCCGAGCGCCGCCTCGGCCTCCTCGGCGCCCAGGACCTGGTCGGTGACGTCCTCGACGGCGGCCACCACGGCGGCCGGCGACGGGTCCTGCGGCAGGCCGGCGAGCTCGTCGTCGACCAGGCCGGCCGCGTCGGTGTCGACGTCGACCTCCATCACGTCGACCTCGGTGAGCTCGGTGACCGAGTCGGGCTCGGCCAGGGCGGCGGCGGTGTCCTCGACGGCGGCCACCACGGCGTCGGCTGCCGGGTCGCCGGGGAGGGTCGCGACCTCGTCGTCGGAGATGCCGTCCCCGACGGTGTCGACGTCGGGGGCGCGGTCGAAGGCGGAGTCGCGCAGCACGTCGATCGGCTGCGCGACCAGCCCGGCGCCGGCCGGCTGCTCGTCCTCGTCGTCGTCGAAGGTGGCCAGGCCCGGCTCCCGCTCGCCGCGCAGCCCGGTGAGCACCTCGTCCCCGCGGGCCACCAGTCCCGACCACTGCTGCTGCAGTTTCATCGCCGCCTGCAGCGCGATGCCGACGAGGCGCACCGGCAGGCCCGGCAGCGTCCGGGGGAGGCTGCGGACGTCGTCGATGACGGTGGCGGCCAGCCCCACGGTGGCGCGGACGGGCTCGGGGATCTCACGGGACATGCGCCCCAGCCTGCCCCAGCCGGTCTGCGTCGGCACCACGGCCCCGGCCGCTGCCACCCGGTCGGGCGGGTGGGCGTGTCCGGGGTCTCGTCCGCGGTCCCCGCGGGAGCCGGGGCGGCGGCCGGGAGCCGCATACCATCGGGGCATGGCTGATCAGCGCGGACGGGTCCTGCTGGCCGATCCCCGGGGCTACTGCGCCGGTGTCGACCGGGCGGTGGTGGCCGTCGAGCGGGCGCTGGAGATCCACGGCGCCCCGGTGTACGTCCGCAAGCAGATCGTCCACAACAAGCACGTGGTGGCCACGCTCGAGCGGCGGGGCGCGGTCTTCGTCGACGAGACCGACGAGGTGCCCGAGGGCTCGGTCGTCGTCTTCAGCGCCCACGGCGTCTCCCCGGCCGTCCACGAGGAGGCCGCCGCCCGGCAGCTGCGCACCATCGACGCCACCTGCCCGCTGGTGACCAAGGTGCACCAGGAGGCCAAGCGCTTCGCCCGCGACGACTACGACATCCTGCTGATCGGCCACCGCGGCCACGAGGAGGTCGAGGGCACCTCGGGCGAGGCCCCGTCGCACATCCAGCTCGTCGACGGTCCCGACGACGTGGCCGACGTGCAGGTGCGCGACCCGGAGAGGGTCGTCTGGCTGTCGCAGACGACCCTCTCGGTCGACGAGACGCTCGCCACGGTCGACCAGCTCCGGACCCGCTTCCCGGGGCTGCAGTCCCCGCCCAGTGACGACATCTGCTACGCCACGCAGAACCGGCAGCAGGCGGTCAAGCAGATGGCGCCCGCCTGCGACCTGGTGGTCGTCGTCGGCTCCACCAACTCGTCGAACTCGGTGCGCCTGGTCGAGGTGGCGCTGGAGGCCGGCGCCCGCGCCGCGCACCTGGTCGACTACGCCAGCGAGATCGACCCGGCGTGGCTCGAGGGCGTGTCCACGGTCGGCGTCACCAGCGGCGCGTCGGTGCCCGAGGTGCTGGTCGGTGAGGTCCTCGACTGGCTGGCCGAGCGCGGCTACCCCGACGTCGAGACGGTCAAGGCCGCCGAGGAGCGGCTGGTGTTCGCGCTGCCGCACGAGCTGCGGCCACGGCGCGGCGAGTCCGCCCGTCCCACCCGCTGAGCGAACGAGAAGGGGGGGGGGGCGGGGGGGGGGGGGGGGGGGGGGGGGGGGGGGGGGGGGGGGGGGGGGGGGGGAGGGCCGGGCAGGGCGGGGGGTGACCGCCGCGCCCACCCGCGCGCGCACGGCGGCGCCCCGCGGGGGGGGGCGGCGGGCCCCCTTCTCGTGTCCGGGGCCGTCAGCGGCCGCGGGCGGCCCAGCGGATGACGGCGAGCACCGCGGCGACGGCGGTGGCGACGGCCATGGTGGGGAAGCCGCGGATGAGGACGGTGGCGATCGTCGGCACGCTGAAGGTGGCCGACGGGGCCAGGCCGATGTTGACCGCGGCGACCGCCACGAAGACCAGCGGCGGGCAGGCGACCACGGTCAGCAGGTCGCGCCGGCGCACCAGCAGCGTGCCGACGGCGGCGGCCGCGACCAGGGTGACCAGCGTCAGCGTGCCGAGCCCGACGGCGAGGAAGGAGTCGACGGCGCCGCCGGCCAGCGTCATGACGAACACGCCGAGGACGGCGAGGCTGCCGCGCAACCCGCTCGCGCGACCGGCGTCGGGCGGGGTGCCGCGGGACGAGCCGCGCGGACCGCGGGCGGGGCCCCCGGCGCGGCCGGGCTCGCGGGCCGGTGCGGGGTCGGCCGGCCGGCCGTGGCGCGGCGGGGCCGCGACGGCGTCACGGTCGGCGACCGGGGGCACGGGGACCGGGACGCGCTGGGACGGGCGGGCCGCCGGGGGCCGCCC
Source organism: Geodermatophilus sp. SYSU D00710 (assembly GCF_054050195.1). Taxonomy (NCBI): domain Bacteria; kingdom Bacillati; phylum Actinomycetota; class Actinomycetes; order Geodermatophilales; family Geodermatophilaceae; genus Geodermatophilus; species Geodermatophilus sp. SYSU D00710. The sequence goes on along the minus strand of NZ_JBJGYX010000041.1, from coordinate 1,617 downwards.
GTCGGGCACCGGCCGCCCGTGACCGGCGCCCGCGCCGTGGCCCGGTCCTGCGGGGCGGCCGCGCGGGTGCGGCGGGGGCACCGGCGGCAGCGACATGCGGGAGGCCCGGGCGGGCGTCGCGTCCAGCCGCGGCAGGTCCGGGCGCGGGGCCGGTGCGCCGGCGAGGGGGCGCTGGCGGCGGCTCCCGCTGTCGTGCCAGGTGTCGGCTGCGCTCGCCGAGGCCATGGCCACCTCCCCGTTCGGTCCGGCCTGCCCGTGCCGGGCCGGTGTCGTGCTCACGGTAGCGAGGGGACCCCGCCCGCAGGGGCACCGCGCGGTGTCGATCCACGACAGGTCGCCGTGTCGATTTGGCAACTCTGGTGCAGGGGTGGGGTCGGTGTGACGGAGGGGTCCACAGCGACCGCCGGGACGCCGGCCGCCACGTGCTCCGGCCGGTCAGCCGCCGTCGGTGAGCCGCCAGCGCAGCGGGACGTCGTCGACGGCGGGGGCGGCGTCGTCGTCCGGGTCGTCGGTGGCCGGGCGCAGCTGCCGGACCACCGCCTCCACCTCGGGCGGGGACGGCACCGCCGTCTCACCCACGCCGAGGTCGTCGAAGCGGCGGGCGGCGGCGAGGACGGAGCGCTCGTAGGAGCCGACCGTCTCGTTGTAGCGGGTGAGCGTGGTGCCCAGGGCCGCGCCCAGCCGGGTCAGGTGCCCCGACAGCGTGGTGAGGCGGGCGTGCAGCCGGCGGCCGACCTCGATGACCTGGTCGGCGTCGCGCGCCAGCCGCTCCTGCCGCCACGAGTGGGCGACCGTGCGCAGCAGGGCGAGCAGCGTGCTGGGGGTGGCGATGACGACGTCGCGGCCGAAGCCGTACTCCAGGAGCGCGGGCTCGGCCTCCAGCGCCGTGGTGAGGAAGCCGTCGGAGGGGACGAACAGCACGGTGAACGGAGCCGCGGGCCGGAACGCGGTGGGGTAGCGGCGGGCGGACAGCGCGTCGACGTGCGCGCGCAGCTGGCGGGCGTGCGCCGCGACGCGCTGGACGCGGACGGCCTCGTCGGTGGCCTGCACCGCCTCGATGTAGCCGGTGAAGGGCACCTTCGCGTCGACCACGACCTGCCGGCCGTCGGCGAGGGTGACCACGAGGTCGGGCCGGACGCCGGCGCCCTCGTCGTTGGTGGACGAGGGCTGCTCGACGAAGTCGCAGTGCTCGAGCAGGCCCGCCACCTCGACGACGCGGCGCAGCTGCACCTCGCCCCAGCGGCCCCGGACGTGCGGGGTGCGCAGCGCGGTGACCAGCGCCGCCGTCTCCTGGCGCAGCAGCGCGCTGGTCTGCCCGACGGCGCCCATCTGCTCGCGCAGCTCGCCGTGGGCGGTGGCCCGGTCCCGCTCGATGCCGGCCAGCAGCCGGTGCAGGTGGTCGAGCGACTCGTGCACCGGCTCGAGCCCGTCGTCGGCCGGCCGGCGGCGCGACACCAGCGCGACGACGCCCAGCGCGACGGCGGCCCCCAGCAGCGCGCCGAGCAGCAGGCCGAGCAGGAGGGAGGCGGCGTCCACGGCGAGCAGCGTGCAGGACGCCACCGACATCTCCCGGGAGGCAGTGCCCTTGTCGCGATGTCGGCACCTCCAGGAGGTGCC